>NZ_JBKGFP010000135.1:0-16669 GCF_046557535.1 Pseudomonas sp. S1(2024) | reverse complement strand
CAGGGATCGCACGGCATTCATGGCCTGTGCTGTCCATGTGGGAGCGGGCAAGCCCGCGAAAAAGCCGGTGCAGGCTTCAAAAAAAAGCCCGCTCACGCGGGCCGCAGGGCCCACGGGAGCGGGCGCGTCCCGCAATGTTTCAGGCAATGGGAAATCAGGCGAACGCCGGCACCACTTCCTTGATGAACAGCTCCAGCGATTTCTTCTTCTCGGCGTGGGGCAGGCTGTTGTCGCACCAGAAGCTGAACTCGTCGACGCCGAGTTCCTGGTAGTACTTGATACGCGCGATGATCTCTTCCGGCGTGCCGATCATGGTGTTCTTGCGGATGTTCTCCAGCTCGAACGCCGGCACTTCGGCGAACTTCGATTCCGGGCTCGGCTCGAGGAAGCCGTTGACCGGGGTGGTCTTGTTGCCGAACCAGGCATCGAAGGTGCGGTAGAAGCGCGAGATGGCCTGGGCGCCAACTTTCCAGCCTTCCGGCTCGGCCGGGCTGTGCACGTGGGTGTGGCGCAGCACCATCAGTTGCGGGCGTGGCACGCCCGGGTTGTTGTCCAGGGCGGCCTGGAACTTGTTCTTCAGGTCCAGCACTTCCTCGTCACCCTTCATCAGTGGGGTGACCATGACGTTGCAACCATTGGCCACGGCGAAGTTGTGCGAGTCCGGGTCGCGGGCGGCGATCCACATCGGCGGTACGGCGTTGTAGGGCTTCGGCACGCTGGTGGACGTGGGGAACTTGTACACTTCGCCGTCATGGGCGTAGTCGCCTTCCCACAGCTTGCGCACCACCGGCACCATTTCACGCAGAGCCTTGCCGCCGTCGGTGGCCGGCATGCCACCTGCCATGCGGTCGAATTCGAACTGGTAGGCGCCACGGGCCAGGCCCACCTCCATGCGGCCCTTGCTGATCACGTCGAGCAGGGCGCATTCGCCCGCCACGCGGATCGGGTTCCAGAACGGCGCGATGATGGTGCCGGCGCCCAGGCGGATCTTGTCGGTGCGCGCAGCCAGGTAGGCCAGCAGCGGCATCGGGCTTGGCGAAATGGTGTATTCCATGGCGTGGTGTTCGCCGATCCACACGGTGCTGAAACCGCCGTGCTCGGCCATCAGGGTCAGTTCGGTCAGGTCTTCGAACAGCTGGCGGTGGCTGACCTGTTCATCCCAACGTTCCATGTGCACGAACAACGAAAATTTCATGGGGCTTTCCTCAACGCTTGAAAGGGGCTGGCGCCTGGCAGGGTTGGCACCAGCGGTCTCGATTCAGAATAGGCTTCAGGCAAAGGCCGGCAGGCTGGCCATCTTGCCGCGGCAGTACACCATCGGCCGTGGCGCCTCTTCAGGGACGATCAGGTTGTGTACCTTGCCGACCATGATGGCGTGGTCGCCACCTTCGTATTCGCGCCACAGTTCGCATTCGATGACTGCGGTGGCACCGGCCAGGATCGGGTTGCCCAGTTCGCTCAGGGACCACTCGATACCGCTGGCCTTGTCCTTGCCCTTCTTGGCGAACGCATAGGCTTCGGCCTGCTGTTCACCGGACAACAGATGAATGGCGAAGCGCTTCTGCCTGATCAGCACGGGGTAGGAGTCGGAGGTGTAGTTGGGGCAGAACAGCACCAGCGGCGGGTCCATCGACAGGGAGGAAAAGGCGCTGGCGGTCAGACCGACGACCGAGCCATCGTCGTCCAGGGTGGTGATGACGGTAACGCCGGACGGGAAGGAGCCCAGGACATGCTTGTAGACGGTTGCGTCGATCATCTGGTGTACCTCTATAGGGCTGCGGTGGTCCGCGGTTTTTATCGTTGATGTGTCTGATGGTATACCGTAATACCTATTTTGCAAGCGGAATTTTCAAGCGGGGGTGTTGCGCGATGAACGGCTCAAGCCCCCGTATACCTTGGGCTTGAGCGGTGAGGCGGTTTGCCGCAGGGGTTGCGCGAGCGGATCAGTGGGCGTTTTTTCCTACGGATCAGTGTTGTCAAAAGTTTGGAATACCATAATATGGTCCGCAGCTGAGAGGCCGCCTAGATGCGGTTTCCTTACAAAGATAAAAACGACCTTTCGAGCTGAATCCTATGTCCCAACCGTCGTCGCAACACCAGTTTGTCGAGAATCACACGGTCGATTACGTTCCACCTGCCGAGCGCCACGGGAAGGCGCGCGACCTGTTCACCCTCTGGTTCAGTACCAACATCGCGCCACTGCCCATCGTCACCGGCGCCATGGTGGTCCAGGTGTTCCACCTGAACCTGTTATGGGGGCTGGTCGCCATCGTGCTGGGCCATCTGGTCGGGGGCGTGGTCATTGCCCTTGCCTCTGCGCAGGGACCGCAGCTGGGCATTCCGCAGATGGTGCAGAGCCGTGGCCAGTTCGGCCGCTACGGCGCCTTGCTGATCGTGTTCTTCACCGCGCTGATCTATGTCGGCTTCTTCATTTCCAACATCGTCCTGGCGGGCAAGACCATCCACGGCATCACTCCGAGCGTGCCGATGCCCGGCGCGATCGTGATCGGTGCGCTGAGTGCCACCGCCATTGGTGTGATCGGCTACCGTTTCATTCACATCCTCAACCGCATCGGTACCTGGGTGATGGGTTCGGCGCTGCTGGCCGGCTTCATCATGATGTTCGCCCAGGAACTGCCGGCCGACTTCTTCAGCCGCGGCGGGTTCAACCTGTCGGGCTTCATCGCCACCGTGTCGCTGGGCACCATCTGGCAGATCAGCTTCTCGCCGTATACCTCCGACTATTCGCGCTACCTGCCGCGTGAAGTGGGCATTGCAAAGCCGTTCTGGGCCACCTACTTCGGCGCTACCCTGGGCACGATCCTGTGCTTCAGCTTTGGTGCGGTGGCGGTGCTTTGCGTGCCGGAAGGCACCGATGCAATGGATGCGGTCAAGCAGGCCACCGGCTGGCTGGGCCCGATCCTGATGGTGCTGTTCCTGCTCAACATCATCAGCCACAACGCCCTCAACCTGTATGGCGCGGTGCTGTCGATCGTCACCGCGATCCAGACCTTCGTCGCCGAGTGGACGCCGAGCATCAAGGTGCGGGTGGTGCTGGCTTCGGTGATTCTGGTGGGCTGCGGCCTGGTAGCGCTGAATGCCTCGGCGGACTTCATCGGCCAGTTCATCGGCCTGATCCTGGCACTGCTGCTGGTGCTGGTGCCATGGGCGTCGATCAACCTGATCGACTTCTACCTGATCAAGAAGGGCCAGTACGACATCGCCTCGATCTTCAGTGCTGACGGCGGCATCTATGGCCGCTTCAACCACCACGCGATCATTGCCTATGCCTGCGGCATCCTGGTGCAGTTGCCGTTTGCCAACACGTCGCTGTATGTGGGGCCGTATTCCAATATCGTCGAAGGGGCTGATCTGTCGTGGCTGTTCGGCTTGCTGGTGACGGTGCCGCTGTATTACTGCCTGGCGACCCGGGGCAAGGCTGCCGAGAAGGCGGGGCGGGTTGTGAGTGTCAATGACTGACAGATTGGCGTTGCTGTAACAGGGGCTGCTTTGCAGCCCATCGCCGGCAAGCCAGCTCCCACAGGTTTCATGTTGCCCTTGCAGGCTGCACTATCCCTGTGGGAGCGGGCATGCCCGCGAAGGGCCACAATGTGGCCCCGGTTGTTTCAGCTTGCACCTCGCTGCGATCAGACGATCGCGATCAGCGGGTCGGCAGCGGCCAGTGCCAGGGCGCGATCAGCCGCTGGCGGGTAGATCCACACCGAGTTGATCTGGCGCTTGAGGTCTTTGCCTTCCTGGCCGTGCAGCTTCAGTTCGCGGTCCCAACCCTCGCTGAACGTCGCGCCCCATTCGCCCAGGTCCAGGCAGGTGACGTACTTGGGCTGGCGGTACACCACCGGCTGCAGGCCGAGCAGGTCGGCCGCGGCGTTGTTGCCGGAGTGGCGGCCCATGGGGATGGCGTGCTGGCAGGTCATCAGGGCGTGGTTGCCCAGTTCGTCCACAGCGGCCCAGGCGGTGTCGCCCGTCGCGTACACATGGTCCTGGCCGAGCACCTTCAGGTGGCCGTCCACTTTCAGCCGGCCGAAGTTGTCACGCTCGCCGGCAACCTGTGCGGTCAACGGGCTGGCCTTCACGCCAACGGTCCAGATCACGGTGTTGCTGGCGATATGGTCGCCGTTGTCCAGGGTAACGCCACCGGCATCGACAGCCACCACCGAGGCTCCGGCCTTCCACTCGACCCCGGCCTGTTCGCAGGCGGCGATGATCGACGGCGTGATACCGGCGCCCAGCGCCGCACCAACTTGCGCACCGCGGTCGACCACCACCACCCGCACCGCTGCACTGGCACCGAGGATGGCACGCAGGCGGGCAGGCATTTCCGTGGCGGTTTCAATACCTGTGAAGCCACCGCCACAGACCACCACAGTGTTGCGTGCAGGCGAAGCGGGCTGGGCGGCAAGACCGACCAGGTGCTGTTCCAGGCGCATGGCCGATTCCATCTGGTCGACATCGAACGCATGTTCGGCCAGGCCAGGCACTGCCGGGCGTGCGACCTGGCTGCCTGCGGCGAGGATCAGGCGGTCGTAGGCGATCTGTTGCCGGTGCCCCTGGGCGTTGGTGTAGCTGACGCTGCGCCCTTCGGTATCGATGCTGTCGGCATTGCCCGGGATGAAGTGAATGCCCACTGCTTGGAACAGCTCGCCCAGCGGGGCCTTCATGCCGTGCACGTCGGCCTCGTAAAAGCGCGGGCGGATGCGCAGTTCAGGCTGTGGAGCGAGGACGCTGACGTTGATGTCGGCGCGCTGGGCCTGATCGAGCAGGCGCGCAGCGCTCAGGGCGCTCCATACACCGGCAAAGCCGGCACCGATGATGAGGATGTTCGATTTCATGAAGGTGCTCCGCAAGGTTCGAAAGGGGCTTCGAGGGCGGGTTGTGTGCCTCTCGAATAACTACGACTGTATTGATCGTAGTTTGTGTGTGCAAGTCTTTTTTCCCACATGCCGACACTCCGCATGACCATTTCACGGCTCTAATAGCTGTATTTACTGGGCTTAAGGGATAAACAAGGCCGACAGACGGCAGCTTTGCGCTTTGCGGTGCGGATACTATCGGCGTATCATTTGCGACAAGATTGGTCGGAGATAGATATGTCGCTCTACAGTGCTGGCGTCGAATACGGTATCCATTGCCTGCTGTTCCTGGTGGACGAGCGGGGCGACTCGCGCGAGTCCAGCGTGCGCGACCTGGCGGAGTTGCAGGGTGTACCCCAGGAGTACCTGGCCAAGGTATTCACCAAGCTGGCCCGTGCCGGTCTGGTGGCCGCCACCGAGGGCGTGCGTGGCGGCTTCCGGCTGGCGCGGCCGTCGGATGAAATCACCGTGCTGGATATCGTCAATGCCATCGACGGGCCGAAGAAGATCTTCGACTGCCGCGAAGTTCGCGAGCGTTGCAGCCTGTTCGAGGGTTCGCCGCCGGGTTGGGCGACCGAGGGCACCTGCGCGATCCACGCGGTGATGCTGGGTGCGCAGAAGCGCATGGAAGAGGCCCTGGCGCAGCAGACCATCCTAGATCTGGCGCGGCGGTTCGGGCGCAAGGCGCCGGCCGAGTTCGGGCAGAAGGTCAATGCCTGGATGGGTGAGCGGCGGGAGGGCAAAGGGGCAGGGGATATTCCGGTCAGTCAGGTCTGAATCTGCTGCCTGCACCGGCCTCTTCGCGGGCTTGCCCGCTCCCACAGGAATCGCACAATTGCTGAAATCTGTGGGGTAACTGTGGGAGCGGGCGAGCCCGCGAAGAGGCCGGTACAGGAATAACGCGTTCAGCGCCCCTCATGCTGCCGCCGATACGCCCCCGGCTGCAGCCCCACCGCCTTGGCAAACGCCCGGGTAAACGCCGCCACTGACTGATACCCCACCTGTGCCCCCACCTGCTCCACGGTATGCCCCGTGCGCAGCAACTGACTGGCAAGGCGCATCCGCAGCGCCAGCAGTACTTGCCCCGGCGACTGTCCGGCCAGTTCATTGAAACGCTTGAAAAACGCCGACCGCGACAACCCGGTACAGGCGGCCATGCTTTCCAGCGTCCACGCTTGCCCCGGTTGCTCGATCAACTGCTCCAGCAAACCGGCAAACGCCGGTTGCCGGGCGAGGGCGACCAGCCCGCCCAGCGATTGCCCGGCATGCACCTGCTGGCGTAGCACATACAGGAACAGCAAGTGCGTCAGCCGCTCCAGCAACGCCTGGGAAGGCCCGGCGGCGCGCCGGCACTCCTCCAGGATCAGCTCGAACAACGCCCGCGCCGCATGCCCGGCCGGTTCATCGGCGCGCAGCAATATCCAGTCGGCCAGGCCGTCGACGATCAGCGCCGACAACCCCGGCCTGAAGTGGAAGAAACCACATACCAGGCCCACGCCATCGACCGCATCAACGTCCATGGCCTGCATCTGCTGGCGTGGCTGGGCGCAGGCACTGGCAGGGTCCTGGTCGCTGGCCAGGCGATAGCCGAGGTCGCGCAGCAGGAACACCGCATCGCCGGCCTCCAGGCGCAGTGCCTCGGGCTGGCCATCGATGTGCAGCCAGCAATGCCCTTGCACCACCAGGTGGAAGCTGGCCCGGCCCATGCCTTCGGTGCTGGCGTGCCAGCCGCCGCAGTAGCGGCCCACATGAAACAGGCTGGCATCGAGCTCCAGGCCCTCTAATAACCAATCGACAAGGTGGCTGGACGAAATCATCTAATGCAAAGACTCAAGAGCAAGGAAAGGCGACTGATGAATATGGAGGGTAGTTCTTATAACCAACAGACTGTAGTGACACCCATCAAAGGAGACCACTCCATGTCCTCGCGCATTACTTTACACACGCTGCAGAGCGCCCCGGAAGCGGCCCGTCCGTTCCTCGAGAACGCCCAGAAGAATTCCGGCTTCATCCCCAACCTGCTGGGCGTGCTGGCCAATGCCCCGGCGGCGCTGGAAACCTACGTGACCGTTTCGGCACTCAACGGCAAAGCCGAACTGAGCCTGGCCGAGCGTGAAGTGGTGCAACTGATTGCCGCCACCCAGCATGGCTGCGACTTCTGCGTGGCCGGCCACACGGCCGTGGCCCTGAACAAGGCCAAGCTGCCGCAGGAGGTGGTCGATGCCCTGCGTGCCCGTGGCGAGCTGCCCGATGCCCGGTATGAAACCCTGGCCGCGTTCGCCCGCGAAGTCATCGCCACCCGTGGCAATGTCAGCGAGGCCACTTACCAGGCCTTCCGCGCAGCCGGTTTCAGCGAAGGCAACGCCCTGGAGGTGATTCTGGGCGTGAGCCTCGCAACCCTGTGCAACTTTGCTAATGTGTTCGCCCAGACGCCGCTCAATGACGAGCTCGGCAAGTACCGCTGGCAACCTTCTGCATGATCTGCGTGTGACACCGGTCGTACCGCGATCGGTGTAGGAGCGGCCTTGTGCCGCGAATGGGCCGCCAGGCGGCCCCGGCGTTTTCAAAGGAGCAAGACCATGCAAGATTGTGCATTTCGACAATGGCTGGATGCCAATGCCGAGGCCATTGACCGGGGCCAATGCGAGCCGCAGCTGGTGCTGGCGCAAATCGCCGAATCGCAGCTGCTGCGCGTCGGTGTCGACCCGGCCCTGGGCGGCACGGGCGGGCAGGTGAGCGACGCGGTCGAGGCCATCGCCGCGATCGCCAGCCGCTCGCTGGCAGCGGCGTTCGTTTGCTGGGGCCAGCGCGCCTTCATCGAATACCTGTTGCACAGCCCCAACCAGCCCCTGCGCGAGCGCCTGCTGCCGCGCCTGCTGACTGGCGAACTGGCCGGCGCCACCGGGCTGTCCAACGCCATGAAGTTCTTGTCCGGCATTGAAGCGCTGCAGGTGCGTGGCCGCCCGCAAACCGATGGTTGGCAGCTGGAAGGGCGCCTGCACTGGGTGACCAACTTGCGCAAAAGCGGCTTCGTGGTGGCTGCGGCTATCGAAGATGAAGCCGGTGGTGCACCGTTCGTGCTGGCCATCCCGTCCGACGCACAGGGCCTGGAGCGTTCCGACGACCTGCAGCTGATGGGCCTGCAGTCGAGCAACACCGCAGCACTGGCCTTCCACCAGGTGCAATTGCAGCGTGGCTGGTTGCTGCACGAAAATGCCCGCGAGTTCCTGCCCCGGGTACGCCCGGCGTTCCTGGCGCTGCAGTGCGGCATGGCCATTGGCCTGGCGCGGCGGGCGCTGGCGGAAGTGCAGGCACACCTGCATGGCCGTGCCTCATTCCTCGACGAAGCACGTCAGGTGCTCAGCGAACGCTTGGAAAACACCGTGAACGAGCTCAAGCAGGGCCTGCTCGATGGCCGCTTCCAGCAGCAGCCGGCAGCCTTGTTCAAGCTGCGCATCACCCTGGCCGAAAGCGCTGCCGACGCCGTACAGCTGGAGTTGCAGGCCAGTGGTGGCAAGGCCTACCTAAGCGAGTACGGTGAAGGCTTTGCCCGCCGCTGGCGCGAGTCGGCCTTCGTGCCGATCGTCACGCCCAGCCTGGTGCAGCTGCGCGCCGAACTGCAACGCCAGGCGGGCGCGGCATGAGCCCAGTGTTGCTCGAAGCCCGCGACATCAGCCTGGGCTACCCGCGCGAGGGTGGCTGGCAGGCGGTGCTGGCACAGTTCGACCTGCAGCTGGCACCCGGCGAAGTGGTGTCCATCCTCGGCCCCAGCGGGGTCGGCAAGTCCAGCCTGCTGCGGGTGCTGGCCGGCCTGCAGCAGCCCCGCGGTGGCAGCGTGACCCTGCACGGCCAGCCGCTGCAGGGCCCGCACCCACGCCTGGCGGTGGCCTTCCAGGACCCGAGCCTGTTGCCCTGGTTGAGCCTTGAGAAAAACGTTGCCTTCGGCCTGGACTTCGCCCGCCAGCCAAAACTTGCCGCCGCCGAACGGCGCGCACGCATCGACCATGCAATTGCCGCCGTGGGCCTGGCCCATGCCCGTGGCCAGTACCCGGCGCAGTTGTCCGGCGGCATGGCCCAGCGCACCGCGCTGGCCCGCTGCCTGGCCCGCCAGCCCGAAGTGCTGTTGCTCGACGAGCCGTTCGGCGCGCTGGATGAAGTGACCCGGGCCGACATGCAGCAACTGCTGCTGCAACTGATCGCCACCCACAACACGGCAGCGGTGCTGATCACCCACGATATCGACGAAGCCCTGCTGCTGTCCGACCGGGTCCTGCTACTGGGCAACCACCCAGCGCACACCCTCGGCCAGTGGCACATCGACCTGCCGCAACCACGGACGCAGCGGGTCGAGGAACTGGGCGCCTTGCGCATCGAAATCCTCAAAACCCTTCGGCGGGCAAGCCGCACAGTCGAACCTACCCCAACCCCGTTGCCCTCGGAGGCTGTCCATGTGCATGGATGACTGCTGTTCCTCTTCTTCGCGTCGCGATTTCCTCAAGCTAGGTGCCATGCTCACGGCCGCCGGAGCACTGCCGTTGCTGTCGAGCCTGCAGGCCCGGGCCGCCGCCGAGCCGGACGCGCCGGTGCGTATTGGCTACCTGCCGATCACCGACGCCACGCCACTGCTGGTGGCGCACAACAACGGCCTGTTCGAGGCCGAAGGCATCAAGGCCGAGCGCCCGGTGCTGCTGCGCAGCTGGGCGCAGGTGATCGAAGCGTTCATCTCCGGCCAGGTCAACGTCATCCACCTGCTGTCGCCGATGACCGTGTGGGCCCGCTACGCCAGCAAGGTGCCGGCCAAGGTGGTGGCCTGGAACCACGTGGGCGGTTCGGGCCTGACCGTGGCCCCGGACATCAGCGACATGAAACAGCTGGGCGGCAAGACCGTGGCTATCCCGTTCTGGTACTCGATCCACAACGTCGTGCTGCAACAGATGCTCAACGACAACGGCCTGACCCCGGTGTCGAAGCCGGCCAATGCGCCACTGGCCGGCAACGAAGTCAACCTGCTGGTGCTGCCGCCGTCCGACATGCCGCCTGCACTGGCCAGCAAGCGCATCGCTGGCTATATCGTCGCCGAGCCCTTCAACGCTCTGGCCGAGAACCTCAAGGTTGGCCGCGTGCAGCGCTTTACCGGCGATGTGTGGCGCAACCACGCCTGCTGCGTGGTGTTCATGCACGAGCACGACCTGAACAACCGCCCGGAGTGGTCGCAGAAGGTGGTCAACGCCATCGTCAAGGCCCAGCACTGGACCCGTGACCACCGCGCCGAGGCCGCCGCATTGTTGTCCAAGGCCGGCCCCAACAAGTACACCCCGCATGAACCAGCGGTGCTCGGCAAAGTGCTGGCCCCGGCCGCCGAGGACCGGGCCGGTTATATTGCCAGTGGCGCCATTCGCCACCAGCAGTGGGACGAAAAGCGCATCGATTTCCAGCCTTACCCGTTCCCCAGCTACACCGAAGAACTGGTCAAGCGCCTGAAAACCACCCTGATCGAGGGCGACAGCGCGTTCCTGGCCGGCCTGGACCCGGCACAGACCGCCCGCGACCTGGTCGACGACCGCTTCGTGCGCAACGCCATTGCTACCGTTGGCGGGCCGTCGGTGTTCGGCATCGCCGATAACTTCGAGCGTAGCGAGGAGTTCGCGGTCTGATGCGCACGCATGTCGTTCATGCCGGCCTGGGGCTGGCCGGGTTGCTGGGTCTGTTGCTGTTGTGGTGGGCCGGTGTCGCGCTGTTCGGCCAGGCCGATGGCCTGTCGGCGCGCTTTTCGCCGGCAGCGACCCTGGCCAGCCTGGTCGAGTTGCTGGGGCAGGGCGAGGTGTACGGGCATATCTGGGTCAGCCTCAAACGTATCCTGGTCGGGCTGCTGCTGGCGCTGCTGATCGGCGTGCCGCTGGGCTTGCTGGTGGGCAGCTACCGGCACCTGGAGGCGGCGACCACGCCGGCGTTCCAGTTCCTGCGCATGATCTCGCCGCTGTCGTGGATGCCGGTGGTGGTGATGCTGATGGGCGTGGGGGACCAGCCTATCTACTTCCTGCTGGCGTTTGCCGCATTGTGGCCGATCTTGTTGAACACGGCGGCCGGGGTAAGGCAGCTGGACCCACGCTGGTTGCAGTTGAGCCGCAGTTTGAGTGCCACGCGCCGGGAGACCTTGTGCAAGGTGATCGTGCCCGGGGTGATCGGCCATGTGCTGACCGGCGTGCGCCTGGCCATCGGCATCCTGTGGATCGTGCTGGTGCCGTGCGAAATGCTCGGGGTGAGTGCGGGGCTGGGGTACTTCATTCTCGATACCCGCGACCGGCTGGCGTATTCCGAGCTGATGGCGATGGTGCTGCTGATCGGGGTACTGGGGTTTGTGCTGGATGCCCTGGCGCGTGGGCTGCATCGGCGTTGGGTGCATGGTTGAGGGGCCAGTGGGGCTTCTTCGCGGGCTTGCCCGCTCCCACAGTTTGGCCTTGTGACATCCCTGTGGGAGCGGGCGAGCCCGCGAACAGGCCCTTGGATCAATGCACGGTCTTGCGCTGCCGTACACACTCCTGGGCCTGAGCGGTCAGCTCGTCCAGCCGCTCATCCCGCATCTGTTCCGCTTCGATCATCGCATCCTCACCCTGCTGGTTGAGCAGGTAGGTATGGATCTGCATCACTTCCGCCGTCTGGTAGATCGGCGCAATATCCAGTCGCCCGATCAGCGCGCCGCTAGCCCGCCCGGTACTACTCATCAGTACCTGCGGCCCATTGGCGGCCACCACCTGCATGCCCATCGCCTCGAACCACGGTACCTGGCTGGCAAAGGCATTCAGCTCGACGCAGGCATGGCGTGCCTGCAGGTCGCCCAGCAGGGCGCGGGCGATGCCTTGGCGTCGATGGCTGGCGCGTACGGCAAGGAACGCCAGGGCGCACGCCTGTTCATCGTCCTCGGCCGGCAGCGACAGGGCAAACCCCAGCAATTGGTCTGGCTCTTCGGCATCCAGCGCCAGGGTCAGCGTCACGGCCAGGCCGCGGGTGCCGTCCAGTGCTTGCAGGTACTGGTGCACCTCCATGCCAACGCCGTACTGGTACAGCGGGTACAGCGGGTTGTCGGCGCTGATGGCGACACTGCTCAGTTCGCCGACGTGGTGGATCACCAGTTCGCGGATCTGGTTCTGGAAGGATTCAGGCGGCACGCTGTCGAGGCGGCTCAGGATGAACATCGGGGGGCGGGCTCCGGCGGGTAGATGGACGGCCCGCGCCATGCGGGCGCGGGCTGTACAGTCTAACCGTTTTTGCCGATCAGCCTTGTACCTGCAATGCACCGAGCATCAGGTCGAGGTTTTGCACCGCCGCACCGGAGGCGCCTTTGCCGAGGTTGTCGAACACTGCGGTCAGCAGCACCTGGCCATGCTCAGGGTTGGCGTAAAGCGCCAGGCGCAGGTCGTTGCTGTCGTTCAACGCCTCGGGGTCGAGGTTCGGCGCCGCGCCGTGCTGGTGCAGGGGCATCAGCTGGACGTGGCGGGCACCCTGGTAGTGCTGTTGCAGGCAGGCCTGCAGCTGTTCGGCACTGACCTGGCCGGGTAGCAGGCGCAACTGCAGCGGGATGCTCAGCACGATGCCCTGGCGGTAGGCACCGTAACCGGGCATGAACATCGGCCGCGCCGACAGCCCGGCGTGCTGCTGGATTTCCGGCACATGCTTGTGCGCCAGTTCCAGGCCGTACAGTTGCAGGGCCGGGGTTTTGCCGGCGGCGGGCTGTTCATGCCGTTCGACTGCGGCGCGGCCACCACCGGAATAGCCGGAGATGGCGTGGATGTTCAGCGGGTAGTCCGCTGGCAGCAGGCCGGCCTTGACCAGTGGGCGCAACAGGGCGATGGCGCCGGTGGGGTAGCAGCCGGGATTGCTGACGCGCTTGCTCTGCGCGATGCGCTCGGCTTGCTGCTCGTCGAGCTCCGGCAGGCCATAGACCCAGCCTGGGCTGGTGCGGTGCGCGGAGCTTGCGTCGATCACCCGCACTTGCGGGTTGTGGATCGCCGCCACGGCCTCGCGGGCGGCATCGTCGGGCAGGCACAGCAGGGCGATGTCGGCGCTGTTGATTGCCTCGCGGCGGCGTTGCGGGTCTTTGCGTTCGGCTTCGGGCAGGGTCAGCAGGCGCAGATCGCTGCGGCCTTGCAGCCGGGCATGGATCTGCAGGCCGGTGGTGCCTTGGTCACCGTCGATGAAGACAACAGGTGTGTGCATGGTCAAAGTCCGGTCGGGTAGGGATGGCCTATGCTCGCTTGTGGCTCTGGTAAAGAAAATTTGAATATGATGATCGATATATTCATCTTTTCTGAACGAGATTGGCCCATGCGCGAAATCAGCCTCGATCGCCTCCGCACCTTGGTGGTCATCTCCGACCTGGGCTCGTTTGCCGAAGCCGCCCGCCAGCTCAACCTGGCACCGCCCACCATCAGCCTGCACGTGGCCGAGCTGGAAGCGCGCATTGGCGCACCGTTGCTCACCCGCACCCGCGGCCAGGTGCGGCCCACGGTCATCGGCGAAACCCTGCTGGCCCGTGCCCGACGCCTGCTGGCCGACGCCGACCTGGCGCTGGATGAAGTGCGCCGGCAGGTCGAGGGCCTGACCGGCCGGGTGCGCCTGGGCGCCTCCACCGGTGCCATCGCCCACTTGCTGCCGCAGGCGCTGGAGCACCTGCGTACGGTGCACCCAGGGATCGATGTGCAGGTCCAGGTGCTGACCTCCCAGGCCTCGCTGGCGCGCTTGCGCGAGGGCACGCTGGATATCGGCCTGGTGGCCTTGCCACAGGTGGCCAGTAAAGGGCTTGCGGTTACGCCCTGGCGGCGCGACCCGATCCTGGCCTACGTGCCGGCCGACTGGCAGCCACCGGCCAAGGTTACGCCGGCCTGGCTGGCGCAGCGGGCGTTGATCCTCAACGACAGCAGCACCCAGCTTTCGCGGGTGACCGGCGAGTGGTTCGCGGCAGCGGGGTTGTACCCTGAGCCGCGAATCGAGCTGAACTACAACGATGCGATCAAGAGCCTGGTCGGGGCCGGGTATGGAGCGACATTGCTGCCGCAGGAGGGGGAGTCGGCCGAGCTGGACCGGCGCATTGCCCGCCGGCCGCTGCGGCCGGGGTTGTGGCGGCAACTGGGCATTGCCTGCCGGGAAGGGCAGGTGGAGCGGGCCACGGGGTATGTGTTGCAGGCGTTGGAGCGGTTGCGCCAGTAGGGGCTGCTGTGCAGCCCAATCGCCGGCAAGCCAGCTCCCACAAGGCCGGTGGTGATCCTGTGGAAGCAACTGTCTTGTGTTGCCTGTTTTGGCCTCATCGCCGGCAAGGCGGCCCCTGGGGTCACCCTCGCTCTCGGGCCCGCACCGCCGTCACTGTCTCGCCGCCAACCCCCCAGTTATCGGTTGGCACCTCCTCGATCACCACAAAGGTACTGGCCGGCGGCTTGCCCAGCACCTGCTCCAGCATGCGGGTCGTCTGTTCGATCAGTTGGCGCTTGTGCTCAGCACTGACGCCTTCATCGGTCACGCGAATATGGACATAAGGCATGGTTGCTCGCTCCTCTGTTAATGCCAGGTGCCAGCGGTGCTACCGCCATCCACCGGCAGGATCACGCCGCTGACGAAGCGTGAGTCGGCCAGGTACAACACTGCATCCACGACATCCTGTGGCGAGCCGGTGCGGCCGCTGGGTGACAGCGCGCCCATGCCTTGCGTATTGCCGCCATGCAGCGGTGTATCGATGATCCCCGGCGCCACCGCATTCACCTGCACGCCGCTGGCTGCCAGTTCCAGTGCCAGGCCTTTCACCGCCTGGTTCAGGCCACCCTTGACCAGTACCGGCAGCAGGGCCGGCACGCGGGTGTCCGGTTGCAAGGCAATGGAGGCGGTGATGGCGATGATCTGCCCATGCCCTTGCCTGGTCATGATCCGCGCGGCTTCCTGGGCCGGGTAGAAGAAGCCCTTGAGGTTGGTGCCGACCAGGGCGTCGACATCCGCTTCGCTGTACTCGGCAAACGGCTTGGCAATGAAGATGCCGGCGTTGTTGATCAGCAGGTCGACCCCGCCAAAGGCTTGCTCGGCGCTGGCGAACAGGCGCTGGGCCGTGCCCTGCTCGGCGATGTCGCCAGCCACGCCGATGAAGCGCGATGGGTTGCCGAGGCGGGCGGCGGCTTGCTCAAGGCGGGCCTGGCTGCGGGCGTTGCCGACCACGTTGTCGCCGCGTTCGAGGAAGGCCTCGGCCAGGGCGAAACCCAGGCCGCTCGAGGCCCCGGTAATGATGACGGTGCGTGGCGTGTTCATGTGCATGATCTCCAGTGAAGTGAGCCATGGGCTCGGTGTGAAGCCACTGTAGGTTGCAAACAGCACTTGAAAAATGAGGCGCTGGGCATTTCAATCAATACATCATGTAATCAATCGAGCCGACATGACCCGCCATTTCGATGACCTGCAACTGGGCAGCCTGGAACTGTTCTGCCTGGCCGCCGACAGCGGCAGCTTCACCGCTGCGGCCACGGAAGCCGGCGTTACCCCGGCGGCGGTCAGCCGCAGCGTGGCGCGCCTGGAAGAGCGCCTGGGTGTGCGCCTGTTTGTCCGCACCACCCGGCAGATGCGCCTGTCCGCAGCCGGCCAGGCCTACTATCAGCAATGCCGGCAGGCACTGGGGCAGTTGGTGGAGGCCGAGCGCCAGGTCACGGGCGGGCAGGTCGAGCCGAGCGGTCGGCTGCGTATCAGTGCACCCACGCCCTATGCTCATCACCGGCTGTTGCCGCTGCTGCCGCGGTTTCGCCAGCGCTACCCCAAGGTGCAGGTGGATGTGCATGTCAGCAACCGCAACGTCGACTTTGCAGAGGAGCCGTTCGACCTGGCCATTCGTGGCCGCGAGCCGGCCGATTCGCGGCTGGTGGCGCGTCGCCTGGAAGATGCCGAACTGGTGGTGGTGGCCACGCCGGGCTACCTGGCCCGTGCCGGCACGCCACGAACACCGCACGACTTGCTGCAGCATGAGTGCATCCAGTTCGAACTGCCCAGCAGTGGCCGCCGCCCGCCGTGGAGCTTCCTTCAGGATGGCCAGCAGGTGGAGATCGAAACCCAGGGCGGGTTCACCTGCCTGGGCGACTTCCTCGCCACCGCCACGCTGGTGCGCCACGGCGGCGGGCTGATGCAGGCTTACCGCTTTACCGTGCAGGACGCACTGGCCAGTGGCGAACTGGTGGAAGTGCTCGCCGAGTTTGGCGGCACCTCGCGGCCGTTCATGCTGATCTACCCCCAGGCCCGGCACATGCCGTTGCGGGTGCGGGTGTTCATCGATTTCCTGTTTGCCGAGGGGGCATAGCCCCCGGGCTGAGCCGAGGCGCCGGGGCGTATGGCCGACTATGCTGTTTGCTGCGTCGAGCCAGTGTCATCTCGACGACCCCTCAGGTTTTCCAGGAGAACGCTCCATGAAATCCACTAAATGCATACCTTTGCTGGTGATTGCCTCGGTCCTCAGTTTTGCCGCACACGCAGACCCGGCGAGCAACTGTGCGGCCAAGATCAAGGAGCTTGAGGATTTCGAAAAGGCCAGTGGCCAGGCAATGCATGGCGGCATGGCCCATGACTTCAAAGTCCACCTGCAAAATGCCAAGGATGCTCAGAGCAAGGGCGATATGACTCAGTGTCAGGCCTCGGCGGACCAAGCCAAGACTATCTACAACAAGGCACGTAGCAAGTAAGCCCTTGCTGGCCTCTTCGCGGGTAAACCCGCTCCTACAGTATCTCCAACAGGCTCAAAAGCAGCGTGGGTGCTGCGGGGGGGGGGTTCTCCACGCAAGGGG
>NZ_JBKGFP010000134.1:0-15084 GCF_046557535.1 Pseudomonas sp. S1(2024) | reverse complement strand
AAACCCTTCTACTTCGCCCTCGCGACGGTGTTGGGGGCGGTGGGGGTGGTGGGGGGAGCGGGTTTACCCGCGAAGAGGCCAGCGCAGGCTGGCGCCGTCTTCAGAACCAGCGATCGTTCTTCCTGCGCCCACGGGTCAGCGACGGCAGGATCAGCCCCGCCAGCAAGCCCGCGCCGGCAATGCTGCCGCCATACACCATGTAGCGCATCATAACCTGCTTGTTCTCGTCCCCCAGGCGTGCCTGGGTATCGCGCAGCTGCGACTGGCTCTGGTCGAGCTGTTCATTCAGCGCCTTGTTGCGTGCTTCAAGTTCGTCGATCAGCTTCTTGCGTGAATCGAGGGTTTCCTGCATGCCCTGTACGCGATTCTTCCAGCTGTCGTCGATGTTCTTCAGCTGCCCGGTCAGGTCCGCGACCTGGGCATCGAGCTGCGGCAGGCGCTCGCCCTGGCCTGGCACCGACTGCAGGTCGTTGCTGAGGATCCACACCACATCGCCGTTCTGCCCGCGCACCTGGCTGTAGTTGCCCTGGCTGCCGATCAGGGTCAGCTTCTGCCCGGACTTGAGCGTACCGACAATGCGGTGGCCATCGGTGGGGCCGCTGCGCACGTAGGTGCTCAGGCTGTCGCTGACCCAGCGTGCATCGCTGGCAGGCTCTTCGGCGTGCGCGGGTGCGGCAAGGGCCACCAGGGTGGCGATCAGGCCGCCGCGCAGGGCAGTGAGGGCGGAAGCAGTTGGGCGGGAATCGGGCATGTTGGGTCTTCGCTGAAACAGGACAAAAAGTAGGCCCGGTGACTGGGCCGATGAACCGGTCGGTGGGTTGACCGTCAGCGAAAGACCGTTTTTTTGTCAGCAGGTTCACTACCTGATGTCGGAAATGTCTGCAGGATGTTGCAGGACTTCAACCGGCGACTGTGAGACTAGACTCAAAGGCTCACACCCTTTCTTGGAACAAGACCATGACAGCCAAGAACACAATCTGCCTCTGGTACGACAACGACGCCGAGGAAGCCGCGAACTTTTACGCCAGCGTCTTCCCTGACACGACAGTGATAGCGGTGCATCAGGCACCTGCTGATTATCCATCCGGGAAACAGGGTGACGTGATTACCGTGGAGTTCAGCGTCATGGGTATTCCCTGCGTGGGGCTCAACGGAGGCAAGGCCTTCACGCATTGCGAGGCGTTTTCATTCCAGGTCAGCACCGAGGACCAGGCCGAGACCGACCGCTTGTGGGATGCCATTGTCGGCAACGGCGGGGAGGCCAGTGTCTGCGGCTGGTGCAAGGATAAATGGGGGATTTCGTGGCAGATCACCCCGCGCATCCTCATCGAAGCCATCGGCCACCCCGACCGGGCGGCGGCCAAGCGGGCGTTTGATGCCATGATGCAGATGGGCAAGATCGATGTGGCCAGGATAGAGGCGGCGTTGAAGGGCTGATCACGGCAGTGAAGGCATCTTGATCGGGGGCTGCGCAGCAGCCCCCGATTCCACAAACTTGCCAGGTCAGTTGCCGGTCACTTCGGCCTCTGCCGACGCCGGCTTGGTCGAAGTCTTCTTCTCCTGCACCACGATGTAGAACTCTTCGCCATGCTTCACCGCGCCATACAACACGGCCTTCTCGATCAGTTCGTTGCCGCGCAGGTGGCGCAGCATCATCGGGTCCTTGCGCAGGTCGCGGTACAGCGCAAGGCACAGCAGCACCATCACCACCACGAACGGCAGGGCCACGACGATGGTCAGGTTCTGCAGGCCGGTCAGTGCCTCGCCGGGGTCGCGCGGGTCGCCGATTGCCAGCATGATCGCCGCCACCGTACCGGTCAGCGCACCCCAGAAGATCACCGTACGTCGCGATGGCGTGGTGGTGCCGTGTTCCGACAGCGTGCCCATCACCAGCGAGGCCGCGTCGGCACCGGAGACGAAGAAGATACCCACCAGAACCATCACCAGCACTGATGTCGCCGAGGCCAGCGGGTAGCTGTCCAGCAACTGGTACAGCGCGTGGTTGCTGTTGACCGCACCATTGGCCAGCTGGAAGGCGCCTTCACGCAGGGCGTCGATACCCGCGCCGCCAAAAATGGTGAACCACACCAGGCTGACCAGGCTCGGTACCAGCAGCACCCCGGTAACGAACTGGCGGATGGTGCGGCCGCGGCTGATGCGGGCGATGAACATGCCCACGAACGGCGTCCAGGAAATCCACCAGGCCCAGTAGAATACGGTCCAGCCGGCCAGCCAGTTGTTCATCTGTTCACCGCCGCTGGCGTTGGTACGGGCCATCATTTCCGGCAGCATCTTGACGTAGATGCCGATCGAGGTTGGCAGCAGGTTGAGCATCAGCAGGGTCGGGCCGACCATGAACACGAACACCGCCAGCACCAGCGCCAGCACCATGTTGGTGTTGGACAGCCACTGGATGCCCTTGCCGATGCCCGACACCGCCGAGGTGACGAAGGCGATGGTCAGCAGGGTGATGATCGAGATGTAGAACAGCTTGCCGGGGCTTTCGATCCAGCCGTTGTACTCCAGGCCACCGGCAATCTGCAGCGCGCCCAGGCCCAGCGAGGCCGCCGAGCCGAACAGCGTGGCGAAGATCGCCATCATGTCGATCAGGCGGCCGAGCGGGCCGTTGGCATGCTTGCCGATCAACGGCCGGAAGGCGGCGGAAATCAGCTGCGAGCGGCCGCGGCGGAAGGTGCCATAGGCAATCACCAGGCCGACGATGGCGTACATTGCCCAGGGGTGCAGGGTCCAGTGGAACAACGTTGTGGCCATGGCCACCTGCATCGCTTCGCTGGACTGCCCGGTGGCCGTCCCTGGTGGTGGCGATACATAGTGCGACAGCGGTTCGGCAACGCCGAAGAACATCAGGCCAATGCCCATGCCGGCGCTGAACATCATCGCCACCCACGACACCGTGCGGAATTCTGGCTGTTCGCCATCACGGCCCAGAGGGACCCGACCGTACCGGCTGGCGGCGAGCCACAGCACGAACACCACGAACAGCGTGGAGGTAAGCACGAAGAACCAGCCGAAGTTGAGAATGACCCAGGATTGTGCGCTGGAGGCGCTGCTGGCGAGGCTTGCCTGGTTGAGGAAGCCCCAGAGGACGAAAGCGATGGCCAGGAGGCTGGTGAAACCAAAGACGATCCAGTCGAGCTTGCCCTCGAAACGCCGGTCCTGGCGTGCTTCCGCGGTTTTCGAGGGATCCGTCACGCCAAGGTCGAGCGTTTCGGTGATGTGTTCCTTTGCCATGAATGATGAGGCCCCTTTCTGGCTTACCGGCTGGTGCAGGCTTGTAGTTTTGTGTGGGCTACCGAGTTCGATGACTGCCTCGGCGGGGAGATTGCTGGCGGGATTATCCTGCGCACTAAACGGCGGCTCCTGTCCCGATAACGCCCCGGGACGTCCATTGCGCGACCTGCCAGATACTTTTAGTTCTGGGGGCGATGGCCCTTTCTGCCTCGGGTTCTGGTACCCTGTGGGCATTACCCAGGCCTGCACATCCGGGCATCGTAGAAGCGCTGCCGCTTGTGGGCCTGGCCGTACCAGGAAACGGAGATTCGTCCAGATGGCCACTGACCGTGTGAGCCTGATTCATTTCGATAAATTGAGCATGAGCCCTGCCGCTGCCGATCGGTTCCAGAAAGCCCTCGACGCGCTGGAAGCGCTCAAGCTGCAGGACCGTTATGTGTATCTCATCGCTCCTTATCTGGGTGATATCGCTGACGCCTCCGACCGCGAGCAACTGGCCACCGCCCTGGAACAGGGCTTGCGCGTGGTCGACGAGTTGCTGGCTGCCAGGTCGGTCACCAAGGTCAAGGCCGAAGAAGTACGCCAGGTGTTCCACGCTGCCGCCGAGCGCGCGCAGGCTGAAATGCCCGGCTGAGTGGCGGCATGGCCAAAGACATCGACAACCCCTGCGTCTCGCTGTGCCAGCTCAATAGCGAGCTGTGCGTGAGCTGCGGGCGCAGCCGTGACGAAATTCGCAAATGGCGGGGCATGAAGCGCCCCGAGAAGATGGCCACCGTGCAGCGGGCGGCAACGCGGATGAAGGCTATCGCCAAGAAGGCGGCCAAGCGGCAGAATGGCGACTGAACCTGCGCACCCTGTGCGCAATTTTTCCTGATTGTCTGACGAGCCTGAAAATGGATTCTCACTCGCTGTTTGCCTTTACCCTGGTCGCTGCCATCGCGATCGCCAGCCCCGGCCCTGCCACTCTGATGGCCATCAACAACAGCCTTGCCCATGGCCAGCGCAGCGCGATCTGGTCGTCGCTGGGCAATGGCTCGGGCCTGTTCTGCCTGTCGGCAGCCGCCATGCTGGGGCTGGGCGCGCTGCTGGCCAGTTCCGAAATGCTGTTCAACGCCGTGAAGATCCTGGGGGCGGGCTACCTGTTCTATTTGGGCGCGCGGCAATTGCTGAAAAAGAGCCCGATGCTGGCGCAGGGCGACGCAGAGGGTGTGGCCAAGGTTCGGCCCACGCCGCTGAAGCTATACAAGTCGGCCTTCCTCACGGCAGTGACCAACCCCAAGGCGACCATGTTCTTCACCGCGCTGTTCCCGCAGTTCATCGACCAAGGGGCGGCGCTGTTGCCGCAGTTCCTGATCCTGACCGGGATATTCGTAGCGTTGTCGCTGGTTTCGCTGAGCCTGTATGCCGCACTGGCGGCGCGGGCCAAGGGCGTGCTGACCCGGCCGTCCCTGTCGCGCTGGGTGAGCCGGGTGGTGGGCACCACCTTTATCGGTTTTGGCGCGGCAATCCTGGCGATGCGCCGGCAGGGGGCCTGAAGTACGAGGGGCGCTCCATCTGGCCGATAAAAGGCCAACCTGATGGCCATACATGGTCCAGACTGTCTGCAGCACGCACAGATGGGTGCTGCAGTCGACCACAGGACGTGGCAACCATTGGCCACCGCTCCGGGTCTGCAGATGTCACATGTGCCGAGGGTTGTCGATGATCGAGCGCTGCTTTCGCCACGCCTTGCTGCTGTTGCCGTGCCTGCTGCTGCCGCTGGCGGCGGTAGCGCATGAGGAATGCCGGCGGCTGACTGCCACCGGCAACCCGGAATACCCCCCCTACCTGTGGCGCGACCCGCAAAACCCCCAGCAACTGATCGGTGCCAATGCCGACCTGCTCAAGTACCTGGGCAAACAACTGGGGCTGGAAATCGAGGTGGTCTATGGCGGGCCGTGGTCGCGCGCCCAGGAAGAAGTGCGCACGGGCCGGATCGACCTGATGGCCGGGTACTTCCTGACCAAGACCCGTCAGCAGCAGATGGACTTCATTACCCCGGCATTCCTGTATACCCCAAGTGTTATCTGGGTGCGCCAGGACAATACCTTTGCCTACCAGCAATGGGCCGACCTGAAGGGCCGCAAAGGCGGCACGCTGGTCAACAACAGCCACGGCCAGCAGTTCGACGACTACGCCAGGACCAACCTCACCCTCGAAGCGGTACCCGGTGCCAGGCAGGCATTCGAGAAGTTGATGCACAAGCGCAGCGATTATGTGGTGTACGAGCAGTATCCCGGCTTGGCGCTGGCACGCACCTTGGGGATTGCCGACAATTTACAGGTGCTGGAACCACCGGTATCCAGCGAAGGGCTGTACCTGGCGCTTTCGCATGACTCGCCCTGCAATCAGCCGAAGCTGCGTGAGGCACTGACAAGGGAGATGGAAAAGATCGTTGCCGGGGCGTTGCCGGAGCAACTGGTGCAGCAAAACCTGGAGCGTTGGCAATAGCAGCCTGGTATGCGGTCCCTTGTAGGAGCGGCCTTGTGTCGCGATGGGGCGCGCAGCGGCCCCTGTTTTCAGCTTCGCCGCAGATATCGCCGGGGCCGCTTCGCGCCCCATCGCGACACAAGGCCGCTCCTACAGGGACCGGGCCAGTTGCTCGGCTTCCTTGGCCCGGGTCACGCTGACTGCGCCGGGCAGGGTGACATCGTTCTTCGCCGCGAGGATCTCGGCCATGACGCTGACGGCAATCTCGGCCGGGGTCTTGCTACCGATATAAATGCCGATAGGGCCGTGCAGGCGCCGCAACGACGCTTCGCTTTCGCCAAAGTGTTCGATCAGGCGCTCGCGGCGCAGCTGGCTGTTGCGCCGTGAGCCGATGGCACCGATATAGAACGCCGGGCTGTGCAGCGCTTCGAGCAGTGCCAGGTCGTCCAGCTTGGGGTCGTGGCTGACAGCGACGATGGCGCTGCGCAGGTCCGGGGCAAAGGCGCGGACGACGTCGTCCGGCATGCCGGCAAGGTGGTTGACGCCGGCAACGTTCCAGCCTGCCGTGTACTCGGGGCGCGGGTCGCACAGTGAAACGCTGAAGCCATTGAACAGGGCCATGGTCGCCAGGTATTCGGCCAGCGCGCCGGCACCGATCAACAGCAGGCGGTAGCCGGGGCCGAGGGTGCTGAGCATGTGCTGGCCATCGAAGCTGAACAGTTCGGGCGTGGTGGTGGCGCTGAGGCTGGCTTTGCCGCTGCGCAGGTCGAGCCCACGCCGTACCAGGTTGCCGCCGTCGAGGCCGGCGAGCAGTTGCTCGAGGTGTGGCAGCGACGGGGCGAATTCCAGCACCAGTTCGAGGGTGCCGCCACAGGGCAGGCCGAAGCGGTGGGCCTCGTCGGCACTGACGCCATAGCGCACCACCTGGGGCAGGCCGCCGGGCATGCCGGGGCCGCAGTAGGCACTGGTGTAGCGGTGAATGAGGTCGTCCTCGATGCAGCCACCAGAGACACTGCCGACCACACGGCCGTCGCTGCGCAGGGCCATCATCGAGCCCACCGGGCGGGGGGAGGAACCCCAGGTGCGGGCGACCGTGGCGAGCAGGGTGCGGTGGCCGGCGGCGAGCCAGTCTCGGGTGGTGCGAAGGACCAGCAGGTCGATGCTTTCCATGGGGACTCTATTAAACCTGATGTTGGCTGTACCGGCCTCTTCGCGGGCTTGCCCGCTCCCACAGGGACCCCACAGTCCTGGAGGGCAGCGCCATACCTGTAGGAGCGGGCAAGCCCGCGAAGAGGCCGGTACAGGCATTACCCATTTCAGCGCATGTGCAAAATGATCGGGCTACTGCTGGCCGGGTCGGTATGCCCACGCAACTTGCCCACCGCCTGCGCATTCACCGCGCCACCATTGTTCCCCCAGGCACTGCGCACGAAACCCAGCACATCAGCAATTTCCTGGTCACTCAGTTGCTTACGGAAGGCCGGCATGCGATAGGCGTCGGGCAACCCGGCCGTCACCACCCGCTGCGAACCATTGAGGGTGATGTTGATCGCCGAGGCGTCTTCCTTGGCCAGTGCCGAAGTAGCGCCGGCCAAAGGCGGCATCCATTCGGGCTGGCCCTTGCCGTCCAGGCCGTGGCACGACGCACAGCGGGTTACATAGGTATGCGCCCCAGGGCTGTCGAGCCGCGCCGCCGTCGTTTCGGCCTGGTATTGCCACGGCGCACCGTCGCGTTGCGGGTCGCCGGGCAGCGACTTCAGGTAGCGGGCGATGGCGGCCAGGTCGTCGTCACTCATGAACTGCGTGGAGTTGTTGAAGGCCTCGGTCATCGAGCCGAATACCACCGCATGCCGGTTGCGCCCGGTCTTGAGGAACTGCGCGATCTCGGCTTCGCTCCAGCGCCCCAGCCCGGTGTTGGGGTCGGCACGCAGGCTCGGTGCATACCAGCCATCGAGCAGGGCACCAGCGAGGAACGGCTTGCCGCTGTCATCCAGGGCCTTTTCGTTGAAGGCCAGGCCACGCGGCGTATGGCAGCTGCCACAGTGGCCTGGGCCCTGGACGATGTAGGCGCCGCGGTTCCACTGGGCGTCCTGCCCGGCCTGGTTGGTGTAGGGCGTGGTGGCGGCGAACAGGCCGTTCCACAAGGCGATGGGCCAACGCAGGTTCAGCGGCCAGGGAATGTCGCTGGCCAGGTTGGCCTGTTGCACCGGCTGCACGCCTTGCATGAAAAAGGCATACAGCGCCTTTACATCGTCATCGCTGAGCTTGGCGTAGGACGGGTAGGGCATGGCCGGGTACAGCCGTCGGCCACCGGGGGCTACGCCGTGGCGCACGGCACGGTCGAAGTCGGCCAGGCTGTAGCCACCGATGCCGGTGTCGCGGTCGGGGGTGATGTTGGTGGCGTGGATCGCCCCCAGCGGGGTGGCCATTTCCAGCCCGCCGGCGAACGGTTTGCCGTCCGCCAGGCTGTGGCAGGCCACGCAGTCGCTGAGGCGGGCTACGTACTCGCCACGGCTGACCAGCGCCGGGTCCGCGGTGGTGGCCTGCGCATCGGCAAATGGCGAGGCAGGCTCGCGGGTGACGTACCAGGCCAGCAGGCCTGCCGCGACCAGGCACGGCAGCGCCAGCCAGCCAGCGGTTCTTGCGAAACGATGGGTCATGGGGCGTCCTTGTGTGCTCAGCTGAAGGTATGGCGGCTCAATGGCAGGCTGCGCACGCGCTGGCCGGTCAGCTGCGCGACTGCGTTGGCTACCGCCGGTGCCACCGCGGGCAACGGTGGCTCGCCGATGCCGCCCATCTTCGCCCCGCTTTCGACAATGCGCACATGCACCCTGGCCATGCGCGATGGCGGCAAGATCGGGTACAGGTCGTAGTTGCGCGCGCGCGGCTTGCCATCCACGTACACCGCTTCTTCCAGCAGTGTCTGCGACAGGCCCAGGGCGACGGCGCCGTTGACCTGATGCTCGATGATCGCCGGGTTGACGATGCTGCCCGGGTCGATGGCCTGCCAGATGTCGTGCACCTTGACCTGGCCGTTCTCGATCGACACCTCGGCAATGACCGCTGCCTCCGAGCCGAACGGCGAGGCCATGGCCACGCCACGCGCCCGCTTGCTGCCGTCCTCGGCGGTGAACGGCCCGCGCTTCCAGCCGCCGGAAAGCTCGGCGACGGCCTGCAGCAGGTTGGTCAGGCGCGGGTTGTCGCGCAGCAGGTGCAGGCGCAGTTCGAACGGGTCCTTGCCGCCTTTGTCGGCCAGTTCGTCGAGGAACGACTCATAGAAGAAGTCATTCAGCGAGTTGCCCACCGAGCGCCAGTAGCCGAGCATGGCCGGGCCTTTCACGTAGATCTGCGCGATACGCTTGTTGGCGATGGCGTAGGACTTGCCCGACAGGCCTTCGAGCGCGGTCGGGTCGAGCTTTTCGCCTTGCTTGCCTGCGAGGGCCTCAGTCGGGCCTTCGGTGGCGCTCACGGCTTCGAGGGCCACCGGCAGGCCGTCGGCATCCAGTCCGGCACGGAACTTCACCACGGCGACCGGGCGCAGCACATCGCGGAGGAATTCTTCCTCGCGGCTCCAGATGAGTTTCACCGGCCGGCCGACCGCCTTGGCCAAGGCAATGGCCTGTGGGTAGGGGTTGGCCGAGTCGTACAGGAAGTGGCGGCCAAAGAAACCGCCCAGCAACGGCGAATGCAGGGTGATCTGTGCCGGGGCCAGGCCGGTGCGCTTGGCAATGTCGTCACGGAACATGTCCGGCGCCTGGTTGGGCAGCCATACCTCCAGGGTGCCGTCCGGGTTGAAGCGCGCCAGTGCCGACGGCGGCTCCAGCTGGGCGTGGTTGAGGTACTGGTTATGGTAGGTTGCCTCGACCCGGGTCTTGGCACTGGCCAGCATGCCGGCCACATCGCCCTGGTTTTCGTCGTCGCGCGCCGGGCCCGTGACCGTGGCCAGGTGCTCGCGCCAGCCATCGCTGGAGAAGTCGGCCGGCATCGGCCGTACCGGGCTGTCGGCCGCAGGCTCCTTCCAGTCAACCTGGATGGCCTCGACCGCGCGCTTGGCATGCCACCAGCGTTCGGCTACCACGGCCACGGCGCCCGGCAGCTGATGCACCGAATGCACGCCCTTCATGGCCTTGACCTGGTCTTCGTTGCGCAGGCTGCCGACGGTCATGCCCAGGCGTGGCGCGTGCTGCACGGCAGCGTGGAGCATGCCGTCGACCTTGATGTCGATGCTGTACACCGCCTTGCCGGTGGACTTGTCGTAGGCATCCAGGCGACGTACCGGCTTGCCGATCCAGCGAAACTGGCTGGGGTCACGCAGTTTGACGCTGGCCGGGTCCGGCACTGGCAGGTCCATGGCCCGCCCGGCCAGTTCTCCGTAGGGGATGGAGCGGCCAGTCGTGGTATGTACCACGCGACCCGGCGTGGTGGAGAGTTCTTCGACCGGCACGCCCAGCTGCTCGGCACCCGCCTGCAGCAGCATGGCCCGGGCGAGGGCGCCCAGGCGGCGCATGGTCGGGTAGCTCATGCGCACCGACATGCTGCCGCCGGTGATGCGCATGCCGTTTTCCATCACTACATAGGCTTCGCCGGGCGGCGCGCTGTCGACCACGAAATTGGCCGGGTCGACGTCCAGCTCTTCACCAACGATCTGCGCCATGGCGGTGAAGGGGCCTTGGCCACCTTCCATGAACGGGCTGAGCAGGCGCACTTTGCCGTCCGGGCGGATCTCCAGAAACGCCGGCACCTGGGTGCCGCGCTCCGGGGTTGCTGCGGCAGCTGCCTGCACGCGGGCCGAGCCCATGGGCAGGCCGAAACCCAGCACCAGGGCACCGACAGCCGTGCCGGCAAGAAAGCGCCGACGCGACAGGTTGACGGTTTCGCCCAGTTGCAGCTTGAGCAGTTCGGCGGGGGAATCGACTGGTGTGTTCATCAGGCCTTCTCCCCTTGGGCCAGCTCATGCACGGCAGCATGGATGGCGTTGTAGGTGCCGCAGCGGCACAGGTTGACCATGGCTGCCTCGATCTGTGCGTCACTGGGCTTGGGCGTGTGCTTGAGCAGCGCCGTGGCCGCCATTACCTGGCCGGACTGGCAGTAGCCGCACTGGGCCACCTGGTGCTCGACCCAGGCCGCGACCACCCGTTTGCCGACGGCATCGGCCTCGATCGCCTCGATGGTGGTCACCTCGCGCCCGACCACGCCGGCCACCGGGGTGACGCAGGCGCGCACCACATTGCCGTCCACCAGCACCGAACAGGCGCCGCACTGGGCCAGGCCGCAGCCATACTTGGTGCCGGTCAGCCCCAGGTCGTCGCGGATCACCCATAGCAGGGGCGTGTCGGCGTCTGCCTCGACCTGGTAGGTCTTCTGGTTGATGCGTAATTCCATGGTTCACCTGCCCGTCAACGGTTGCTGTCGCTTGGTTTCTTGTGATCGGGGAATACGGTGCTCCCCAGTGCAGAAACGCTAGCACAGCGGGGTGACCGCCGGTCTGCTGACGGGGGCAGGTTCAGAGGATCAGGCAAGCAATTCGGTGGAATGCGCAAGCGGCGATGTGCGCTATCGCCTGTAGGAGCGGCCTTGTGTCGCGATGGGGCGCGCAGCGGCCCTGGGATCTTGGCAGCATGCAGTATTGTAAGGGGCCGCTTTGCGGCCCATCGCGACACAAGGCCGCTCCTACAAGAAAGCGCATTTGGAGGTGAGGAGGACTTCCGCAACGAAAACCCGGATAATGCCGGCCAATTTCGTTTTGCACGTTTAAATCACGGTAATCCCGCATGGAAATCAAGGTCAATTTTCTCGACAATCTCCGTCTCGAAGCCAAGTTCGACGACTTCACGGTGATCGCCGACCAACCGATCCGCTACAAGGGTGATGGCTCGGCCCCAGGGCCGTTCGACTATTTCCTGGCGTCTTCGGCCTTGTGCGCGGCTTACTTCGTCAAGCTGTACTGCCAGACCCGCGACATTCCCACCGAAAACATTCGCCTGTCGCAGAACAACATCGTCGACCCGGAAAACCGCTACAACCAGGTCTTCAAGATCCAGGTCGAACTGCCCGAGGACATTTCCGAGAAGGACCGCCAGGGCATCCTGCGCTCCATCGACCGCTGCACGGTGAAGAAGGTGGTGCAGACCGGCCCCGAGTTCGTGATCGAAGTGGTCGACAACCTCGATGCCGATGCCCAGGGCTTGCTGATGCCGGTGGCGGACACCAGCACCTACATCCCCGGCAAGGACCTGCCGCTGGAACAGACCATCGCCAACATGTCGGGCATCCTCGCCGGGCTGGGGATGAAGATCGAGATCGCCTCGTGGCGCAACATCGTGCCTAACGTGTGGTCGCTGCATGTGCGCGACGCCCAGTCGCCGATGTGCTTCACCAACGGCAAGGGCGCGACCAAGGAGGCTGCGCTGGCCTCGGCGCTGGGCGAGTTCATCGAGCGGCTGAACTGCAACTTCTTCTATAACGACCAGTTCTGGGGCGAGGACCTGGCCAACGCGCCGTTCGTGCACTACCCGAACGAGCAGTGGTTCAAACCCGGCCCGCGCGATGCGCTGCCGGCCGAGATCCTCGACGAGCACTGCCTGGCAATCTACAACCCGGACGGCGAGCTGCGTGGCTCGCACCTGTACGACACCAACTCGGGCAACACCGCGCGCGGCATCTGCTCGTTGCCGTTCGTGCGCCAGTCCGACCAGCAGGTGGTGTACTTCCCGTCCAACCTGATCGAGAACCTGTTCCTCAGCAACGGCATGAGCGCCGGCAACACCCTGGCCGAGGCACAGGTGCAGTGCCTGTCGGAAATCTTCGAGCGTGCCGTGAAGCGCGAAATCCTCGAAGGCGAGCTGTGCCTGCCGGATGTGCCGCAGGAGGTACTGGCCAAGTACCCGGCCATCGTCGCCGGCATCCAGGGCCTGGAAGAGCAGGGCTTCCCGGTGCTGGTCAAGGATGCGTCGCTGGGTGGCGAGTTCCCGGTGATGTGCGTGACCTTGATGAACCCGCGCACCGGCGGCGTGTTTGCTTCGTTCGGCGCCCACCCGAGCCTGGAAGTGGCGCTGGAGCGCAGCCTCACCGAACTGCTGCAGGGCCGCAGCTTCGAAGGCTTGAATGATCTGCCGCAACCGACCTTCGAAAGCCACGCGCTGACCGAGCCGAACAACTTCGTCGAGCACTTCATCGACTCCAGTGGCGTGGTGTCGTGGCGCTTCTTCAGTGCCAAGGCCGACTTCGAGTTCGTCGAGTGGGACTTCTCCGGCCACGGCGAGGATTCCAACGTGCAGGAAGCCGCCACCCTGTTCGGCATCCTCGAGGACCTTGGCAAGGAAGTGTACATGGCGGTGTACGACAACCTTGGCGCCACCGCCTGCCGCATCCTGGTGCCGGGTTATTCGGAGATCTACCCGGTCGAGGACCTGATCTGGGACAACACCAACCGCGCCTTGTCGTTCCGCGCCGACATCCTCAACCTGCACAGCCTGGACAACCGTTCCCTCAAGCTGCTGCTCAAGCGCCTGGACAACTGCGATGTGGATGACTACACCACCATCACCACGCTGATCGGCGTGGAGTTCGACGAGAACACGGTGTGGGGCCAGTTGACCATTCTCGAGCTGAAGCTGCTGATCTGCCTGGCTGTGCAGCGCTTCGAGGATGCCAAGGAACTGGTCGAGGCGTTCCTGCAGTTCAACGACAACACCGTCGAGCGCGGCCTGTTCTACCAGGCGCTGAACGTGGTGCTGGAAGTGCTGCTGGACGACGAACTGGAAATGGACGACTACGAAGCCAACTTCCGCCGCATGTTCGGTAACCCGCGCATGGACGCGGTGCTGGGTTCGGTGGACGGCAGCGTGCGCTTCCATGGCCTGACCCCGACCAGCATGAAGCTCGAAGGCCTCGATCGCCACCTGCGCCTGATCGAAAGCTACAAGAAGCTGCACGCGGCCCGGGCCAACTTCGCCTGATAGCCGCAGTGCTCCAATCGCTATCTTGTACTGCCTGTTCTGGCCTTATCGCCGGCAAGCCAGCTCCCACAGGTACAGCACATGACTTGAGGTCGATGCTGTCGAGGTGGGAGCAACTGTCTTTAGAAATTTATTTTCAAGCGTGCCATTCGGGCAGGGCTTCGCTCGATACCGCGTAGCGGTGTCGTTGGCGAAGCCCGCATTTGTAGAAAATCGATCCTCGTTCGTGATCAGGTTGCGGGTACCTGAGGCTTGAGCTCTTTCCACTCCGTTCCGTCACGCAGCATTGCGTTCAGGCGCACCAGCAACACGCGCATGCACGCCACTGCGGCAACTTTTGCGCACTTGCCTCGGGCTATCAGGTCTTCATAGCGGGTTCTAACTTCTGGGACATGCTGGATCATTGACCAGATCGACATGTAGGCCGCCTTGCGGACTCTGTAACGCCCGCCTTCGATCTTCCTCGGGCCACTCTTCTTGCCGCTGTCTTTGTTGTACGGCGCTAACCCAGCCAAGGCTGCAATTTCGCGCCCCGTCACGCGTCCCAGCTCAGGTAGGTAGGCCATGAAGGTGCCACAACTGATGACGCCAATCCCTTTCACAGACCTTAGCCGCATGGCTGTCGTGCGATCCAGCACGTTCGAGGCGCGCTCAATCGCCTTGTCCAAAGCCTTAATCTGATCATTCAGGTAAGCGACATGCTCGGTATAAACGGTAATGGCCGTAACTGAAGTGGTTTGTTTCATCCGACGCTTGTCATCATCCCGATGCTGGACAAGATTGCCACGGAGTTTGATGAGCTCTCCCAGTTCATCCCGATCTTGATTAGGCTCTATCTGCGGCAAGTCCTCGAAATCCCTGGCAAACCGCGCCAGCATCTGGGCGTCGATCTTGTCAGTCTTGGCAATTTTGCCCATGGCACTCGCATAGTCCCGACAGCGCTTGGGGTTGACCCTGATGACGTTCAAACCCTCCAGTCGCAAGGCTTTGAATACGGCTCGTTCATAGCCACCAGTGGCTTCCAGCAAGACCCGTTCGACCTCAAGCTCGTTCAGGCATGCGATCAGTTGCGCAAAGCCCTCTGGGTCATTCCTGACCTGGAACTGGGGAATACTTTCAGGAAGAAAGCCCACATCCAGAGTCGCTTTCGAAACGTCGAGACCAACGAAGTAGGAAATCATCGCCAAGCCCTCTTACACTCAAGAAGTGAGAGCACTCTGACTTAGCCCTAGCTTGTGACTACGAGTTCGCCACTCATTCAACTGTTCGGGCTTAGGTCAGAGTGAGAGGTGGATGGCGACTAGGCTCCCACTCGTGCTTTAGAGCACATCTGGCTTTCAGTCTGCCATCCACTGCTCTCACCCTTTCGAGTTTAAGAGACCTTGAAGACACAAGCTGGCTTGCC
>NZ_JBKGFP010000133.1:0-32572 GCF_046557535.1 Pseudomonas sp. S1(2024) | reverse complement strand
GGATTTTTCGATGGGTTTGATAGGAATTTTCACGCAGACGAATGTTTCAATTCGAGGATAATTCTCGCTGTCCTCGGTCGCACAGACGACAAACATGTACGCACATCGGACAAGCAGTACTGTGCCAGTGCGTTTGACTGACAAAACAGTTACATTACGCGCTCACTCTGTGCCCGTACCCCAAAAGGGAACGACACGCTAAACGGGTCTGGCCTATCAAGCCGGGCAGCATTTCCCCTCATCCAAAGGGAAATCCCCTCTCGAATCCCGATTTCAGCAGTGTGGTACTACCTTAAATGAAAGTTCTCAAAGGCCAGGATATCCTGGCGCTTGGCTTTATGACGTTTGCGCTTTTCGTGGGCGCTGGCAACATCATCTTCCCGCCTATCGTCGGTCTGCAGTCTGGCCCGCACGTATGGATGGCGGCCCTTGGCTTCCTGGTTACGGCCGTTGGCCTGCCGGTCATCACCGTGGTCGCCCTGGCCAAGGTCGGCGGCGGCATGGATGCCCTGAGCAGCCCGATCGGCAAGTTCTTCGGTGGCCTGCTGGCGGCCGTGTGCTACCTGTCGGTCGGCCCGCTGTTCGCCACCCCGCGCACCGCGACCGTATCGTTCGAAGTGGGCGTTGCGCCGCTGACCGGCGAAAGCCCGCTGGCGCTGTTCATCTACAGCCTGGTGTACTTCCTCGTGGTACTGGCCGTGTCGATGTACCCGGGCAAGCTGCTCGACACTGTGGGCCGCTTCCTGGCGCCGCTGAAGATAATCGCCCTGGCGGTGCTGGGCATCGCCGCCTTCGCGCTGCCTGCCGGCACCATTGGTGAAGCGCAGCCGGCCTATGCCGCCGCAGCGTTCTCCAAGGGCTTCTCCGATGGTTACCTGACCATGGACACCCTGGGTGCCCTGGTGTTCGGTATCGTCATCGTCAACGCCATCCGCTCGCGCGGTGTCGAGTCGCCGAAACTGATCACCCGCTATGCCATCATTGCCGGCCTGATCGCCGGCGTCGGTCTGGCCCTGGTGTACATCAGCCTGTTCCGACTGGGTGCAACCAGCCACGAGATCGCGGCTGACGCTACCAACGGTGCGGCGGTACTGCATGCCTACGTGCAGCACACCTTCGGTTCGCTGGGCAGCGGTTTCCTCGCCGTGCTGATCGCGCTGGCCTGCCTGGTGACCGCCGTTGGCCTGACCTGTGCCTGCGCCGAGTACTTCAGCCAGATCCTGCCGCTGTCGTACCGCGCTCTGGTGGTGATCCTGGCGGGCTTCTCGCTGTTGATCTCCAATCTCGGCCTGACCAAGCTGATCATGTTCTCGATCCCGGTGCTTACGGCGATCTACCCGCCGTGCATCGTGGTGGTCGGGCTGAGCTTCGTGAAGGACCTGTGGAACTCGCCGACCCGCATCCTGGCACCAGTGATGCTGGTATCGCTGCTGTTCGGCATGGTCGATGCGATCAAGGGCAGCAGCATTGCCCACGTGCTGCCTGACTTCATGGCTCACCTGCCGCTGAGCGACCAGGGCCTGGCCTGGCTGGTGCCTTCGGTGGTGACCCTGGTTGGCGCCGTGGCCTGCGACCGCATGCTCGGCAAGCCGCGCGAAGCGCTGGCCTGATAGTCGAAGCCTGAGGGCGGCACCGGCCACAAGCCGAAGGGTGCTCGCCAAGGGTGGAAACTCAAGAGCCCCGTATCCTAGAGGATGCGGGGCTTTTTGTTTGCCTGTACCGGCCTCTTCGCGGGCACGCCCGCTCCCACAGGTCAAGCGCAAACCTCAGAATTGGCGCTGTACCTGTGGGAGCGGGCGTGCCCGCGAAGAGGCCGGATGAGCAGTGCAAATATCAGGATGGATGTGTGCCTTTTGCCGCTTGCCAGCGTCGAAATCCGGTCCCTATCCTTCAGGTATCTGGCCCTCCCGGGAACCGTGCATGAACTTCATCCAAAGCAACTTCAACAACCTTTTGGCCATCATCTGGTTCGCCCTGTGCTGGGGCGGTTACACCCGCTATGCCATCTGGAAGGGCCGCGACACCGCGTGCCTGGCCAGCGTGCTGCACCTGTACCGCGAAGACTGGATGCGCCGCATGCTGCTGCGCGACAACCGCATTGCCGATGCCAGCGTGATCGGCAACCTCGAGCGCAACGCCTCGTTCTTCGCCTCCAGCACCCTGATCATCCTCGCCGGTATCCTCACCGTGCTCGGGGCTTCCGACCGGGCTCTGTCGCTGCTGGCCGACCTGCCGCTGGTGCAGCAGACCTCCCAGGGCATGTCGGAGATCAAGCTGCTGTGCCTGGCCATGGTTTTTGTCTATGCCTTTTTCACCTTCAGCTGGTGCATGCGCCAATACAACTTCGCGGCAGTACTGGTGGGGTCGGCGCCGATGATCGGTGAACGGCTGGTCAATGAGCTTGAGCGCAAGGCATTCGCCTCGCGGGCGGCGCGGGTGCTGTCGCTTGCCGCCAACCAGTTCAACCTGGGCCTGCGTTCCTATTACTTCGGCATGGCCATGTTGAGCTGGTTCATCAGCCCATGGTTATTCATGGTCATGAGTGTCGGGGTGGTGCTGATTCTGTACCGCCGCGAGTTCCATTCGGATGTATTGGATGTGATGGTGTTCACACCTACCGAAAGTGTTTCCATCGAACCCGCCAAGGAAAACACCGCTCCTGGTACCTGAAACGTTTAACCCATAAGTTTCAGGCACAAAAAAACCCGACAATGTCGGGTTTTTTTGTTTTAGCCGATTACTGCTTGGCAGGTTCGGCTGGAGCAGCTGGAGCGGCTTCCGGAGCCGGAGTAGCCGGAGCGGCTTCTTCGGCGGCCTTCTGCTCGGCTTCGGCCTGATCTTTGGCGGCTTCGGCGTTTTCCTTGGCAGCCTCGTTCATTTTATCCTGAGCTTCGCCCGCTTTTTCCTGGGCTTGCTCGGCGTGTTGCTGTGCGTCCTGGGCTTTGTCTTCGCTCGCTTTATCGCAAGCGGCCAGGCCCATGGCAGCGGCCAGCATCAGAGCAAAAGCAAAAGGTTTACGCATGGGGGTGTTTCTCCTTGGTGAAATAAGTGACTTGTTCCTTCGAGTGCAACTATGCGGAATAAGTTCCGCGAAGATTACACATATATAACGCCCCGTTCTATATAGACTTTTTAACGATTTTATGCCGATGCGGCAATGCGCAGGGAAACAGCCAATGAGCGATTCAACCTTGATGGCCATGGCCGAGCGCTTTCTCTCGGCCCTGAAACATTGTCAGTTGTTGCAAATGCGTGTGGTGCAAACCAATGCCGATGGCATGACCCTGGTGCTGCCATGGTCTGCGGCCATCGTCGGCAACCCGCAGACCGGCGCCGTGCATGGCGGCGCGCTGACCACGCTGATGGACACCACCTGCGGCATGGCCACGCTGTGCGTGCTGCCGCGCTTCGAGGTGTGCCCGACACTGGACCTGCGCATCGACTACATGCACCCGGCCGAGGCCGGCAAGGACATCTACGGCCACGCCCAATGCTACCGAGTCACCCGCGATGTGATCTTCACCCGTGGCACGGCCTATCAGGATGACCCCGCCAAGCCTATCTGCCAGGTGGTGGGCACGTTCATGCGCCTGGGCCAGGAGATCAAGGGTGGCATCCGCTTCGGCAACAGCCTGAAGGAGGGCGGAGCATGATTCCGCACAATGTTCGCCAACAGCTCAACGCTGCTCATGCGGTGGGAGACTATCGGCCCTTGCTGGCGCTGATCCCCTATGCCGGCCTGATCGGCATTGAATGCGAGCGTCAGGGCGATGACCTGCTGTTCCGCCTGCCGGCCAACCAGGACAACATCGGCAACCCGCTGCTGCCGGCCATCCACGGCGGGGTGATCGCGGGCTTCATGGAACTGTCGGCAGCGCTGTACCTGCTGATCTTCAGCGAGAGCGCAAGCATTCCGAAGATCATCGACTTTTCCATCGATTACCTGCGCGCCGGGCACTTTCGCGATACCTACGCCCAGTGCCAGCTTTGGCGCCAGGGTCGGCGAGTGACCAATGTGGCCATCACCGCCTGGCAGGGGGACAGGCAGTCGCCGATCGCCACGGCTCGCGCCCATTTCAAGATCGAACCGGAAAAGCCCTTGAAATCATCCGGGCAGCCCCCATCTGCATGACATCCGCCGCTAAACGCTGGCCAATCTGGCCGCCAGGCGTCAACTGCCATCAGATCGGAGTTTTGAAGACCATGAGTGTGGAGACTCAAAAAGAAACGCTGGGCTTCCAGACCGAGGTAAAGCAGCTGCTGCACCTCATGATCCATTCCCTGTATTCGAACAAGGAGATCTTCCTGCGTGAATTGATCTCCAACGCCTCCGACGCCGCCGACAAGCTGCGTTTCGAGGCCCTGGCCAAGCCAGAGCTGTTCGAAGGCGACGCCGACCTGAAGATTCGCCTGAGCTTCGACAAGGACGCCGGTACCGTGACCCTCGAGGACAACGGCATCGGCATGAGCCGCGAAGACGTCATCGCCCACCTGGGTACCATCGCCAAGTCCGGCACTGCCGACTTCATGAAGAACCTCACCGGTGACCAGAAGAAGGACTCGCACCTGATCGGTCAGTTCGGTGTGGGCTTCTACTCCGCGTTCATCGTTGCCGACAAGGTCGACGTGTACAGCCGCCGTGCCGGCCAGCCGGCCGCTGAAGGCGTGCACTGGTCGTCGAAGGGCGAAGGTGAGTTCGAAGTCGCTACCATCGACAAGCCTCAGCGCGGCACCCGCATCGTCCTGCACCTGAAGAAGGGCGAGCAGGAGTTCGCCGATGGCTGGCGCCTGCGCAACGTGGTCAAGAAGTACTCCGACCACATCGCCATGCCGATCCAGCTGCTGAAAGAGCAAGCTACCGCCGAAGGCGAAGAGCAGCCGGCCGAAGAGTGGGAAACCGTCAACCGTGCCAGCGCCCTGTGGACCCGTCCGCGTACCGAAATCAAGGACGAGGAATACCAGGAGTTCTACAAGCACATCGGCCATGACTTCGAAAACCCGCTGGCCTGGAGCCACAACAAAGTAGAAGGCAAGCTCGAATACAACTCGCTGCTGTACGTGCCCGCCCGCGCGCCGTTCGACCTGTACCAGCGCGAAGCGCCACGCGGCCTGAAGCTGTACGTGCAGCGCGTGTTCATCATGGACCAGGCCGAATCGTTCCTGCCGCTGTACCTGCGCTTCATCAAGGGTGTGGTCGACTCCAACGACCTGTCGCTGAACGTGTCGCGTGAAATCCTGCAGAAAGACCCGATCATCGACTCGATGAAGACCGCGCTGACCAAGCGCGTGCTGGACATGCTGGAGAAGCTGGCGAAGAACGAGCCCGAGCAGTACAAGGGCTTCTGGAAGAACTTCGGTCAGGTGCTGAAGGAAGGCCCGGCCGAAGACTTCGCCAACAAGGAAAAGATCGCCGGCCTGCTGCGCTTCGCTTCCACCCAGGATGACAGCGGCGAGCAGAGCGTCGCCCTGGCCGACTACCTGGCTCGCGTCAAAGAAGGCCAGGACAAGATCTACTACCTCACCGGCGAGTCGTACGCGCAGGTCAAGAACAGCCCGCACCTGGAAGTCTTCCGCAAGAAAGGCATCGAAGTGCTGCTGCTGACCGATCGTATCGACGAGTGGCTGATGAGCTACCTGAACGAGTTCGACGGCAAGGCCTTTGTCGACGTCGCCCGTGGCGACCTGGACCTGGGCAAGCTGGACTCGGAAGAAGACAAGAAGGCCCAGGAAGAAGTCGCCAAGGACAAGGAAGGCCTGGTCGAGCGCCTGAAGGGCGCGCTGGGTGACAGCGTGGCCGAAGTGCGCGTGTCGCACCGCCTGACCGACTCGCCGGCGATCCTGGCCATCGGTGAGCAGGACCTGGGCCTGCAGATGCGCCAGATCCTCGAAGCCAGCGGGCAGAAGGTGCCGGAGTCCAAGCCGATCTTCGAGTTCAACCCGACCCACCCGCTGATCGAGAAGCTGGACAACGAGCAGAGCGAAGACCGCTTCGCCGAGCTGTCGCACATCCTGTTCGATCAGGCGGCCCTGGCGGCCGGTGACAGCTTGAAGGACCCGGCGGCTTACGTTCGTCGCCTGAACAAGCTGCTGGTCGAACTGTCTGCTTGAGTTGATGCATAGGAAAGCCCGCTTCGGCGGGCTTTTTTCATGGCGAGCATATTGATGACGAGTGCCAAAGGAGTGCTTGATGAGCAAAGTAATCGTCGAATCGCTGGTCTATCACCTGTCCGGCAAGGCGTATGAAAGCCGCCTGGTATACGAGCCGGGCGCGCTGGGGCGGCCAGGTCTGGTGATGGCGCCGAACTGGATGGGTATCGGCGAAGGTGCCGAGCGCATCGCCAAGGAAGTGGCCGAGAAGGGCTATGTAGTGCTGATTGCCGACCTGTACGGGCAATCGGTGCGTCCGTCCAATGCCGACGAGGCCGGCGCGGCGATGATGCCGTTGAAGAATGACCGAGGCGAGCTGCGCAAGCGCATGCAGGAAGCCTTGGCGCAACTGGTGGGGCAGTCGAAGGCGCTGCTGGAGCCGGGCAAGGTCGGCACGTTCGGTTTCTGCTTTGGTGGCTGCTGTGCACTTGAGCTGGCCCGTACTGGCGCCGATTTGCGTGCGGCGGTGTCGTTCCATGGCACCCTGGACACGCCGAATCCGGAAGATGCCAAGCGCATCAAGGGCTCGGTGCTGGTGCTGCACGGCGCTTCCGATCCACTGGTGCCGAAGGAGCAGTTGCCGGCGTTCGAGGAGGAGATGAACGCGGCCAAGGTTGACTGGCAATTGCTGTGCTATGGCGGCGCGGTGCACTCGTTTACCGACCCGAGTGCCAATGTGCCGGGCAAGATGCAGTATGACCGGCGTACCTCTGAGCGGGCGTTCCGCTCGATGCATAACCTGCTGACCGAAGTGTTCCAGCGCTGATGGCGCATTGGGGCTGCTGCGCAGCCCTTCGCGGGCTTGCCCGCTCCCACAGGTACGGAACTGCCCGTAAGTGCAACGCCGTCCCAGTGGGAGCGGGCAAGCCCGCGAAGGGCCGCAAAGCGGCCCCAATTAACGCGGCAACTCGATTCTGGAGGTTTCCCCCGGCACCACCGGCCAGTCCCCTGCAGCCCATTTGGCCCGGGCCTGTTCGATCAGTTCCACGTCACTGGAGACAAAGTTCCAGTTCATCCGCCGCGGCCCATCCAGTGGCGCGCCACCAATCAGCACCAGCTGGCACTCACTCTCCGCATACAGCGTCACCTCTTCGCCCTCCGGCAGGACCACCAGGCTGCACGGTTCCACCTCCTCATCGTTCATCCTCAGCTCACCATCAAGCAGGTACAGCGCCCGCTGCACATGCTCGTTCGGCACCAATAGCGTGGTTGCCGGTTGCATCCGCACATGCGCGTAAAGGGTAGGGGAGAGCACCGGCACCGGCGATTCCAGGCAGAACCCGCTGCCGGCAATCATGCAGATGCGCACCCCCAGGCTGTCGCTGACCGGCAGGCTCGCCGCCGGGTGATGGCTGTAGCTTGCCGGGCCTTGTTCCTGCTCGCGTGGCGATGCCAGCCATACCTGCAGCCCGTGCAGGCGTGAGCCATGGGCCAGGGCATCTTCAGGAGTACGCTCGACATGGGCCACGCCGCTGCCTGCGGTCATCCAGCTGACGTCGCCCGGCAGCACCCGCTGCGCCGAGCCGAGGCTGTCCTTGTGCAGGATTGTCCCTTCGAACAGGTAGGTAAGGGTCGACAGGCCGATATGCGGGTGCTGGCGGATGTCCATACCATGCCCCGGGGCATAGTCGGTTTCGAGCATGTGGTCGAAAAACACGAACGGGCCGACGCTGCGACACTGGGCCGATGGCAGCGGGCGCAGGATCGGCTGGCCCTCGACCGATTCGGCACGTGGGCGGATGACCAGGGGGCTGCTCATGGGAAGGCTCCAGGCAAGGTGGAAATGCCCCAAGCATAGCGGTTTGCCCGCCCCGGCTGAACCGTCTCGCAGGCCGGCCGGTCTAGAGATCTGATACCCGGAAAAGGAAGCTTTATCATGATCGTGAGAGCGTTGGCCTGCGTGCTGTTATCCACCTGGCTGTGCCAAGCGGCGCAGGCACGCGACTACCGCTACAGTGATGCCCACCTGCACTACGTCGACTTCTTCCAGGAAAGCGAAGGCATGCCTGCGCTGATCAAGGCCATGGATGCCGCCGGTATCGAGCAGTCGATGATTTCCGGCGTCCCGGTGGCCAAGAAGTGGCACGAAGACGAGCCCAAGCGCCCACGCTATTACGCTGGGGATGACGCCGAAGCCTACTGGTACAGCGCCACCGATACCTACGTGGCGGCGGCGCTACAGCAACTGCCCGACGAGCAGCGCAAGCGCTTTCATCCGTTCCTGGCCGGCTTCAATCCGGTGGACAAGAACGCCGCCAGCCATATCGAGCGCATGCTCGATCTGCATCCGGGGCTGTGGCAGGGCATTGGCGAGGTGTTCACCCGCCACGATGACCTGACTGCTCTGACCAGCGGTGACACGCCGCGCGCCAACAACGAAGCCATGGCGCGTATCTACCACATGGCGGCCGAGCGCGACCTGCCGGTGCTGCTGCATTCCAACATCACCTCGAAGCGCGAGCGCAACCCGCTGTACCTGGCGGAGATCGAAGAGCCGCTGCGCAATCACCCGCACACGCGGTTCATCTGGGCGCATGCAGGCAGCAGCATGGAGATTCACCGGCACCAGACGCAGATGGACTTTCTGCTGCCGGTGCTGACGCGGTTGTTGGAGGATTACCCGAACCTGTATGTCGATTTGTCGTGGAGCGTGCTGAAACCCTATCTGCTGGATGACCGGGGTGTGCCGCGCAAGGAGTGGCTGGCACTGGTCGAGAAATTCCCGGAGCGGTTCATGCTGGGTTCGGATGTGGTGGGGCGGTTTGGTAGCCTTGGGGAGCAGATGCACGGGTTCAGGCCGTTTCTGGATGCATTGCCGGAACAAGTTGCCAACAAGGTGGCCAGGGAGAATTTTCTGGCTGTACTGCCCAGGCAGAAATAAGGGTTTTCCTGTGCTGGCCCTATCGCCGGCAAGCCAGCTCCCACAGGTACTGCGCAGGTTCCGAAGCCTATGCAGTACCTGTGGGAGCTGGCTTGCCGGCGATAGGGCCGGTACAGGCAACACAAATGAAAACGCCCCGAACCAGTCGGGGCGTTTTCGTTTACCGCAGCAGCGTCTTACTTGCCTTCCCAGCGCTTGAGCACCAGGGTGGCGTTGGTGCCGCCGAAGCCGAAGCTGTTGCTCATGACCGTGTCGATCTTGGCGTTTTCTTCGGTCTTGCGCAGGATCGGCAGGTCGGCGACCTCCGGGTCCAGCTCGTCGATGTTGGCGGAGCCGGCGATGAAGTTGTTTTCCATCATCAGCAGGCAGTAGATCGCCTCGTGTACGCCGGCAGCGCCCAGCGAGTGGCCCGACAGGCTCTTGGTCGAGCTGATTTTCGGTGCCTTGTCGCCGAACACGGCGCGAACGCCCTTGATCTCGGCAACGTCACCGACCGGGGTCGAGGTGCCGTGGGTGTTCAGGTAATCGATCGGAGTGTCGACGGTCGACAGCGCCTGCTGCATGCAGCGGATAGCACCTTCGCCGCTCGGGGCAACCATGTCATAGCCGTCGGAAGTGGCGCCGTAGCCGACGATTTCCGCGTAGATCTTGGCGCCACGGGCCAGGGCGTGTTCCAGCTCCTCGACCACCACCATGCCGCCACCGCCAGCGATGACGAAGCCATCACGGTCGGCGTCGTAGGCGCGCGAGGCCTGTTCCGGGGTTTCGTTGCGCTTGGTCGACAGGGCGCCCATGGCATCGAACAGGAACGACTGGCTCCAGTGCTCTTCTTCACCGCCACCGGCGAAGACGATGTCCTGCTTGCCCCACTGGATCTGCTCCAGCGCGGTGCCGATGCAGTGTGCCGAAGTGGCGCAGGCCGAGGAGATCGAGTAGTTGATACCCTTGATCTTGAACGGGGTAGCCAGGCACGCCGAAACGGTGCTGCCCATGGTGCGGGTAACGCGGTATGGGCCGACGCGCTTGACGCCTTTCTCACGCAGGGTGTCCAGCGCTTCCATCTGGTTCAGGGTCGAGGCGCCGCCGGAGCCCGCCACCAGGCCGGTACGCGGGTTGGAAACCTGCTCTTCGGTCAGGCCGGCGTCCTTGATCGCATCCTGCATCGCCAGGTAGGCGTAGGCAGCAGCGTGGCCGACGAAGCGGTAGACCTTGCGGTCGATCAGTTCTTCGAGGTTGAGGTCGATGGACCCGGAAACCTGGCTACGCAGCCCCATTTCCTTGTATTCCGGGTTGTAACGGATACCCGGACGGCTGTTGCGCAGGTTTTCGGTGACGGTAGCTTTGTCATTGCCCAGGCACGATACGATGCCCAGACCAGTGATAACGACGCGGCGCATGCGAATAACCCTTAGAAATTGTCAGTGGAGGTGAACACGCCGACCCGCAGGCCTTCGGCAGTGTAGATCTCGCGGCCGTCGACGCTGACCGAGCCATCGGCGATGGCCATGTTCAGCTTGCCCTTCAGGACGCGCTTGATGTGAATGTTGTAAGTGACTTTCTTGGCTTCCGGCAGTACCTGGCCGAAGAACTTCACCTCGCCCGAACCCAGGGCGCGCCCGCGGCCTGGCAGGCCCTGCCAGCCGAGGAAGAAACCTACCAGCTGCCACATGGCATCGAGGCCCAGGCAGCCCGGCATTACCGGGTCGCCTTCGAAGTGGCAGGCGAAGAACCACAGGTCCGGATTGATATCCAGCTCGGCGACCAATTCACCTTTGCCGTACTTGCCGCCTTCTTCGCTGATATGGGTGATGCGATCGACCATCAGCATGTTCGGCGCGGGCAGTTGCGCATTACCTGGGCCGAACAGCTCACCGCGACTGCAGCGCAGCAGGTCTTCCCGAGTAAAGGCGTGTTGTTTGGTCATGCGAGCTCCTCAATAACCCCCTGCGGCAGGGGATGAATCTTCCCGGCCGGCCCGATACGCATCGCGTTCGGGGCGGCAGCCTACAGGTAGACTATTGCGTTGTGGTGAAAGTCACAGTGCACCCGGTGAAAGAAGTACAGGTGTGCACTGAAACGTCTATTTTCAGGTCCGATGAAGGTCCTGTCCAGTGTTTAAGACTGCCGCACTTTAGCATTTATCGCCAGTCGCGGTTGTCTGACCGGGTAGCCAGCGCTGCAGCACACGCTGCAGTTCGGTGCGGCGCAAGGGTTTGCTCAGGTAGTCGTCCATGCCGGCCGCCATGCAACGCTCGCGGTCGCCCTGCAAGGCGTTGGCGGTCAGGGCGATGATCGGTAGCCTGGCGCCGTTGGGCAGCTGGCGGATACGCCGGGTGGCTTCATAGCCGTCCAGGTGCGGCAGGCGGCAGTCCATCAGCACGGCGGCAAAACGCTGCCGGCTGACCCGTTCTACCGCCTCCAGGCCGTCCTCGGCCGTGCATACCGCTAGCCCCAGGCTACGCAGCATGGCTTCGATGACACTTTGGTTGACCGGATTGTCCTCTACCAGCAGCACCTGATCATTGTCGGCCACCGCCGGTGGCGCAGCGCTTGGCTGCGTCAGCGAGAGCGGGGCAGGGCTGGCCAGGGCCAGAGGCATCTCCAAGGTGAAGGTCGAGCCCAGGCCCTCACGGCTTTCGCCACGCAGCTTGCCGCCCATGCGTTCGGCCAGGGTGCGGGCGATCGACAGCCCCAGTCCGGTGCCGCCATAGCGGCGGGAAATCGAGCTGTCGGCCTGCTGGAAGGCGACAAACATCATTTCCAGGCGTTCGTTGTCGATGCCGATACCGGTGTCGCGCACACTGCAGGTCAGCCAGATCAGTTGGCGGTCCAGCACCTGCCAGCGCGCCTCGACCTGAACCTGGCCGCGTTCGGTGAATTTCAGCGCGTTGCCTACCAGGTTAAGCAGGATCTGGCGGATGCGCGTGGGGTCGCCGTTCACCTGCAGCTGCTCGATACCCGCCGGCATTTGCAGGTGCAGGGCAAGGCCGCGCTGTTGGGCGCTGTGCTGGAACGACTGGACGCTGCTGGTGATCAGTTCGCCCAGGTTGAAGTCGATGTGTTCCAGTTGCAGCGCGGCGCGTTCGATGCGCGAGAAGTCGAGGATGTCGTTGATGACCTTGAGCAGGTGCCCGGTGGATTCGCTGGCCACCGCGGTGTACTCGGCCTGCTCGCTGTTCAACTGCGTGGTTTCCAGCAACTGCAGCATGCCCAGCACGCCATTCATCGGCGTGCGCAGCTCGTGGCTCATCATCGCGAGGAAATCCGATTTGGCGCGGTTGGCCTGTTCGGCCTCCTCGCGGGCCTGGATAAGCTCGGCAATCGCCTGCTTCTGTTCATTGCTGGCCTGCGCCAGGGCATGGGCCAGGTTATTGATGTGGCGTGCCAGATGGCCCAGTTCGCTGTCATCGACCACCGGCAACAGGGTGTGGTACTCGCCCTGCTGGATGGCCTTGACCGCATGGCCCATGTCGCTGATCGGCTTGGCCAGGCTCAGGGCCAGGCGGCGCGCCAGCAGGAAGGTGAACAGCAGGGCGAACAGCGCGAGGATGCCGGCCTTGATCACGATTTCCTGCTGGCGCTGGCTGAAGGCGTCATCGGACATGCCGACGATGACCCGGCCCAGGTAATCGTCGCCGATGGCCGGGGTGGTGGCTTTGCCCTGTTGCAGGAAGTCGCTGTCCAGGCGGATCTGCTGCAGGCGGATGGGCGCCTGGAACACTTCGACGCGCTGCGCGCGGTTGGCGCTTTCGTCGGACTGCTCCACATAGACCAATATGTGGTTGCGGCTGTCCTGCACCTCGAGGAAGCGCACGTGGGGGATGCTGAGCGTGGCGCGCATCAGGCCCTCGAGCACTTCGTTGTTGCCCGATATCACCCCGTATTCCGAAGCTGGCGCCAGCTGGTTGGCGATCAGTTGCCCAGTGTGGTTCAGTTCCTGGCGCAGGTCCTGGATACGCACGAAGGTGAAGAAACTGATCAGCAGCAAGGTCAGCAGCAGGGCAGGGCCGAGGCTGATGATCTGGGTGCGGGTGTGGATGTCCCAGCTCAGGCGCTTGCTCATGGGGTGGGTTCTCCTTCGGCCAGGGCCTTGGCGGCGGCGTTCGGATCGATCGGTTCAAGGCCCAGGGCGCGCGCCACCTGCTGGTTGCCGCTGACGCCGAAGCGTACCGGGTACAGGCTGCGTGGCCAGCGCGCCGGTGGCTGGTCGAGCAACTGGTCGAGCACCGCCAGCCAATCGTCCTGGTCGCTGAAGGTGCTGGCCAGGGCGCCGGCGCGGACGAACCCGGCGTTCGGGCCGATCAGCGCCATCTGCCGGCCATAGCTGCTCAACAGCAGGTTTTTCGCAGTCTTGGAGTTGTACAGGTCGGCATCGTCCAGGCCTAGCAGCACGTCACTGTTGGCCAACAAGTGTTGTAAAGGGCGGCTGTCGCGCGGGTCGGGCCAGTCCTGGGCAATGATCTCCAGGTCCAGCGCGCGGGCGGCGTGGCGCAGCTCTTCGAGCAGAAAGCTGCTGTGCTCACCGTACAGCACACCAATGCGCTGGGCCTGCGGCAGCAGATAGCGCGCCAGGCGCAACTGCCGGCCCAGCGGCGGATCGCTCCACAGCAGCGTGAGGAACGCGGGCCGCGACTTTCCCAGGCGCTGTTCAGCCTGTACCCGGCTGACCCTCATGGCCAGGGCCGGCGGGCCGGCAGTTTCCGCGAGGCGCCATTCCAGTGCGGCGTTGTCCAGCAGGATCAGGCGCTGGTCAGCCTTGAGCTTGCCCGGACGTGGCAGGTCGTCGGTGGTCTGGAAATGTACATGGTCGTGCGGCCGGCGGCTTTCCAGCGCGGCGACGAAACTGCGAATGCCAGGCTGGTCTTCCGCGCCTACCAACAGGATTTCGCTGGCGAACAGCGGCCCCATCGGCCACAGGCACAACAGCAACAGGCGCAGCAGCAGGGCCATCAGAACTCCAGCTCCGCGCTGACGCTCAGGCGGTGGCGGCTGTCGTAGCGGTTCTGGATTGCCGTGGTCGGCTCATCGTCCAGGCGCTGTTGCCACAGCGCCGCCAGCTCCAGGTTGCTGCCATGCACCCGGAAACGCTTGGCCAGGCGCAGGTCCAGGCGCTCGTAGCGGTACTGGTTGAGCGCATCGTCGCCGTAATAGAACAGCGCGCTCGACCAACCGGCACCCCACTCGCGCATCCATCCGGCCGAGCCGCTGTTGCGCGCGCTGAGGCGGCGGTCGGCGGGGTTGCTGGCCCATGCATCCACGTAGGCGTAGGTCACCCGCAGGCGGTCGCGCAGGGTCGGGCGCCAGTCCAGTTGCGCCTCGCTGCCGCTGAAACGGGCCTTGTTGGCATTGCTGGCGATGTATTGGTTGTTCTTCAGGGGCTCGCTGATCATGCCGGTGATCTCGTCATAGAACAGCTTCACATCCATGTTCAGGTCGATGTCGCTGAAGTAGCCGTTGTAGCCGAGTTCGCGCGAGCGCATGCGTTCCTGGTCGAGGTCGCCCGGGCCGCGGGTCTTGACGAAGTATTCGCCGTTTTGCAGGCCAAAGGCGTTGGGGGTCAGGTTCTTGACCGTGTAGCTCCAGTTGACGTTGTTCTCGAACATGTCTGGCGAGCGCACTGCCTCGGAATACACTGCACGCAGGCCATGGCGCGGGGTGATCAGGTAGTTGACCGCCACGCGTGGGGTCAGCGAGCTGCCAGACAGGCGCGAGTCCTCGAACATGGCACCACCCTGCAGGATCCAGTGTTCGTCGGCGCGCCACTCCAGCTGGCCGAACAGGCGCCAGGTCTGGTCGTCGATGCTGCCATTGAAGTAGGTCTGCGAGTCGGCACGATCATAGCGGTAGTTCATGCCGCTGAGCAGGCGCAGGCTGTCGGTCAGGCTCAGGGTGTCCTGGATTTCCAGGTCGTAGCGGGTTTCGCGGGTGCTCTGGTCGACGTCGCCGCAGACCTGCTGCTTGCCACCGTTCGCCCATTGCTGCTGGACCTTCTCCAGAAGCCCTCTCATGACGGGATCGTTGGTCGAAAGTGGCGCGCCGGTAGCAATGCCGCGCGCCACTTTTTCGGCGAAATCGGGGTTCATTTGCCAGAGCTGGGTCAATTCCGGGCTGAACGACTGCAAAGCGTCACAGGCACGCCACACCTGCTGACGGTCGAAATGTTGGGCAGAGCCTTGGATATACAGGCTGTGCTCAGAACTGAAGTCCTTGGTCCAGCGCAATGAGCCGGCGTAGTCCTTGGCACTGACGTCAGCGTTGTTACCGGCTTCGTATTTGGCGAACACCGGCTGGTAGGTATAAGGCCGCTGGTTGCTGCCTTCCTTCGCAGCAAGTTGCCATTCCAGGGTCTGGTCGTGTGCCAGGCTGTGGCTGGCGTTGATATTGAAGCGGGTCAGCCGGCGGCTGTCGCGGTAGTCCTGGCCGAACTGGTTCTCGTCGAAGCCATCGTCCTGCTGGCCTGACAGCGACAGGCGCATGTCGCCACTCTCCCAACCGAAGCCGTGGCTGGCGTAGAAATCATTGATGCCGTCCTGGCCGCGGGTCATCTTCAGCCGCGTGCCATGGCTGTCGGCAGGGTTGCGGGTAAGGATGTTGACCACTGCCATCAGCGCGTTGGCGCCGTAGCTGACCGTGTTGGGGCCGCGGAACACCTCGATGCGCTCGATATCCTCCATGGCCAGGGGGATGTCGCTCCAGTCCACCGTGGCCAGGCCGGCGCGGTACACCGAACGGCCATCGATCAGCACCTGCATGCGTCGGGCATCGTTGACGTTGCTGCCGTGGTAGTTGACCGTGGGTTGGTTGCCGGCGTTGTAGCCCACCATCATGCCCGGCACCAGGCGCAGCAGCTCGGGGATGTCACGGGCACCGCTGGCGCGGATCAGCTCGCTGTCGAGCACGGTCATGCTACCCGGGACTGCGGCGGGGGATTGTTTCAGGCGCGTGGCGGTCAGAACCTGCGGCAGGTCCGCGTTGTCGATGAACAGGTCATCGGCCACGGCCGGGCCGCCGAGCAGGGCAGTCAGTATGAGCAGGCGCGGGTACGAGGGCGTGCCAGGGAACACAAAGCGGCCTTGTATCAGGATTGAAACAGGCATGGTAACCGACCGTGGGGGTTTTGCCAGTGATCTGCTCTACCTGTCGAGCCCTTTCGCGGGCACGCCCGCTCCCACAGGTGCGGCGCCGCTCTGAAGGACTGCGCTATCCCCTGTGGGAGCGGGCGTGCCCGCGAAAGGGCCGGTACTGACACTGGTTCTGTAGCAGGCGAGCCGTATAATGGCTGGGTCGCCACTTAACTTTTGGCTTTAACGGATTGGATATGACTGAACAGCAACCTGTTGCAGTTCTGGGAGGCGGCAGCTTCGGCACCGCCGTGGCGAACCTGCTGGCAGAAAACGGTGTGCCGGTGCGCCAATGGATGCGCGACCCGGAACAGGCTGAGGCCATGCGCGTCAATCGCGAGAATCCGCGCTACCTCAAGGGCATCCGCTTGCACGACGGCGTCGAGCCGGTCAGCGACCTACTGGCCACTCTGCAGGCCAGCGAGCTGATTTTCGTCGCCCTGCCATCGAGCGCCTTGCGTAGCGTGCTGGCTCCGCATGCCGAGTTGCTGCGCGGCAAGGGCCTGGTCAGCCTGACCAAGGGCATCGAAGCGCAAAGCTTCAAGCTGATGAGCCAGATCCTCGAGGAAATCGCCCCCGAGGCGCGCATCGGCGTGCTGTCCGGCCCCAACCTGGCCCGTGAAATCGCCGAACATGCGCTGACCGCCACGGTGGTCGCCAGCGAGGACGAAAAACTGTGCCAGCAGGTGCAGGCCGTGCTGCATGGGCGTACCTTCCGCGTCTACGCCAGTGCCGACCGGTTTGGCGTCGAGCTGGGCGGGGCGCTGAAGAACGTCTACGCCATCATCGCTGGCATGGCGGTGGCCCTGGGCATGGGCGAGAACACCAAGAGCATGCTGATTACCCGCGCCCTGGCCGAGATGACCCGCTTCGCCGTCAGCCAGGGGGCCAACCCCATGACTTTCCTCGGCCTGGCCGGTGTCGGTGACCTGATCGTCACCTGCTCCTCGCCAAAGAGCCGCAACTACCAGGTCGGCCACGCGCTGGGCCAGGGCCTGAGCCTGGAGCAGGCGGTCAGCCGCCTGGGCGAAGTGGCCGAAGGCGTCAATACCCTCAAGGTGCTCAAGGCCAAGGCGCAGGAAGTGCAGGTGTACATGCCGCTGGTGGCTGGCCTGCATGCCATCCTGTTCGAAGGCCGCACGCTGAACCAGGTGATCGAGCACCTGATGCGTGCCGAGCCGAAGACCGATGTCGATTTCATTTCCATCAGCGGTTTCAACTGAGCCTCGAGCGGCTCTGACAACAGCAAGGAGCAACACATGAACGATACGCCCGAACGCGCCCAGCGCGAGTCGATCATCCTGCGGGCCCTGTGGATGCTGGTGTTCCTGGTGGTCTGGCAGCTGGCCGAGCTGTTGCTCGGTGGCCTGGTGCTGGTACAACTGATCTACCGCCTGGTGTACGGCGCCCCCAGCGCCAGCCTGATGAACTTCGGCGACAGCCTGAGCCAGTACCTGGCGCAGATCGGCCGCTTCGGCAGCTTCCACAGCGACCAGAAGCCCTGGCCGTTCGCCGACTGGCCGGCACCGCGTGCCCCGGAAGGCGAGGCGCCGCATGCGGTGGCCCCGGCCCCGCACCCGGTGCGTGACGAGGAGCCCAAGCTGTGAAGCTGTGGGTTCTGCGCCACGGCGAAGCCGAGCCGCGGGCCAACAGCGATGCCGAGCGCCGGCTGACCGCCCATGGTCGCGAACAGGTGCTGCATAGCGCCGCCCGCCTGCTGGGCCAGCCGCTGCAGGCGATCATCGCCAGCCCTTACGTGCGCGCCCAGCAAACGGCCGCCCTGGTGCATGACACCCTGGGCTTCGCCGAGCCGGTGTGCACCGTGCCCTGGCTTACGCCTGACAGTGATGTGCAGCAGGTTATCGGTGAAATCGAGCGCCTGGGCCTGGAGCATGTGCTGCTGGTCAGCCACCAGCCGCTGGTGGGTACCTTGGTAGGGGCGTTGCAGCATGGCCACCAGCAGCAACCGGCGGGCATGAGCACTGCAAGCCTGGCGGAGCTGGAAGGGGACTGGCCGCTGGCTGGGTTGATGACCCTTCGGGCGATCAACTCGCCGGCCTGAGTTCTCAGGCTATCTCGGTTTCCTGTAGGAGCAGCCTTGGGGGGGGGGGGGGGGGGGGCGGGGGGGGGGGGGGGGGGGAGATCGGTAGGGCTTCCTGTAAACACCAGCCTTGTGCTGCGAAGAGGCCAGTAGGGCAATAGCTCTTCTCCGGCAGTTATGGCCTCTTCGCAGCACAAGGCTGCTCCTACAGGCAGTGCCCGCGCCCACAAGCCTGACCTGATAGCCCTCGCCGATGACCTTTCCGGACGTTGCCGAACTGCCCCGCGATACCGACAATGGGCCATCATCTCGCATCCGGACCAGGCGCCATGTCGCAGCAGATCTTCTTCGCCCATGCCAACGGTTTCCCGTCGGCCACCTACGGCAAGCTGTTCGCCGCCCTGGCACCGGACTACCAAGTGCAGCACCTGGCCCAGCACGGCCACGATCCGCGCTTTCCGGTGGACGACAACTGGCAGAGCCTGGTCGATGAACTGCTGCACCACCTGGCTCGGCAAGACCAGCCGGTATGGGGCGTCGGCCATTCGCTGGGCGGGGTTTTGCACCTGCACGCAGCCTTGCGCTGCCCCGAGTATTACCGCGGCGTGGTGATGCTCGACTCTCCGGTGCTCACCCGCGCCGACCAGTGGCTGCTGCGCACCGCCAAGCGCTTCGGCTTCATTGACCGTATCACCCCGGCTGGCCGCACCCTGGGGCGCCGCGAAACCTTCAATGACCGCGACAGTGCCCGGGACTATTTCGCCGGCAAGTCACTGTTCCGTCATTTCGACCCCGACTGCCTCGATGCCTACATAGAGCACGGCCTGCAGGCGATGGAGCAGGGGCTGCAGTTGCGCTTCGACCCGGCCACGGAAATCAGCATCTACCGCAGCATCCCGCATACCAGCCCTGCGCCCGCGCGGCAGTTGCAGGTGCCGCTGGCCATGGTCCGCGGCGAGCGCAGCAACGTCATTCGCCGCCACCACACGCTGGCCGTGCGTGGCATGCCCAGGGGCGAATACCACAGCGTGCCGGGTGGGCACATGTTCCCGCTTGAGCGACCAACCGACACCGCCAGCCTGATCAAGGGCCTGTTCGACCGCTGGAGCCAGGCATGAGCGCGCAGGTCGAGGAGATCCGCCTGAGCCTGGGTCATATCGAACTGGCGGCGCACCTGTTCGGCCCCGAGGATGGGCTGCCGGTAATCGCCCTGCATGGCTGGCTGGATAACGCCAACAGCTTCGCCCGCCTGGCGCCGCAGCTGAAAGGCCTGCGCATCGTCGCCCTGGACCTGGCCGGGCATGGTTACTCCGAGCACCGGCCGCTCGGTGCCGGCTATGCCCTGGCCGACTACGCCCATGACGTGCTGCGGGTGGCCGAGCAGCTGGGTTGGCAACGTTTTGCCCTGCTGGGCCATTCGCTGGGGGCAATCATTTCGGTGCAGCTGGCTGGCGCGTTGCCGGAGCGGGTCAGCCATCTGGCCCTGATCGACGGGGTCATTCCGCCGACCGGCGCCGAGCAGGACGCCGGGGAGCGGCTGGGCATGGCACTGCTGGCCCAGTTGCGCCTGGATGGCAAGCGCAAGTCGGTATACACCACACTGGAGCAGGGCGTGCAGGCACGCATGAAAGGCATGGTCGCGGTCAGCCGTGAGGCGGCCGAGCTGCTGGCCCAGCGTGGCTTGATGCCGGTGCCCGGCGGTTACAGCTGGCGCAGCGACAGCCGCCTGACCCTGCCTTCGCCAGTGCGCCTGAGCGAGGCCCAGGCCATGGCCTACGTGCGCCGGGTAAGTTGCCCGGCGCGCCTGGTGGTGGCTGCCGACGGCATGCTGGCGCGCCACACAGGGTTGCTGGAGCAGCTACCCTTTGAGCAGGTGACGCTGCCCGGTGGCCATCACCTGCACCTGAACGATGAGCAGGGCGCGGCCCTTGTCGCAGACTGTTTCAATCGCTTCTTTGGCTTTGCTTGACTTGCACCGGACAAGTGTCGAGGCTTGGCGGGTTGAACAGGGAGACAACCATGCAACTGCCAGACATCCTGGAGCTTCACCTCGGCGCTGAGCGCCGCCTGGTTCGCCAATGAGCGCGCCTGTTGCCATCCGTAATGCCTTCGCTGCCTGCCTGGTGTTCGCCAGCCCCGTTTTGTGGGCCGGCAGCCTGCCGGTACCGGTGGACGCCAAGGTGGTCGACCAGCGCCCGGCCGTGGAGCAGGAGCGCGTCTACCCCATGGGCCCGCTGCGCAAGATCAGCGGCCGCCTGCGGGTCGAGGACAAGGTCGAAAGCCGTGGCCAGGTCAGCTCGGTAACCTACGAACTGCCGGTCGAGCGTACTGCTCGCGAAGCCTTCACCAGCGCTCGCGAAGCACTGCAGCGCGACGGCGGCTACCCGCTGTTCTGGTGCCAGGGGCGCGATTGCGGCGAGGCCAGCCTGTGGGCCAATGATGTGTTCGGCAATGCCCGCCTCAACGGCGGCGACGAGCAGCAGGCGTTCATCCTGCTGCGCCGCTCGGCGGAGCAGGCCGACACCCTGGTTGCGCTGTACAGCGTCACCCGCGGCAACCGCCGCGCCTACCTGCACGTGGAAGAGTTCGTCGCCGGCAGCCCGCTGGGCGAACTGCTGCCGACCGCCGCCACGGTGCTGCGCGAAATGCGCGACACCGGCAAGCTCGACTACCCTGACCTGGCCGCGCCGCAAGACGCCTGGGCGAACCTGCTGGCCCGCAGCCTGAACCTCGACAGCACCCTGCGTGCCAGCCTCAGTGGCGCCCAGGCTGAAGCCTGGCGCGAGGCCTTGGTCAAGGCGGGGGTGCGCAATGGCCGCCTCGAAGTCGGTAGCGCGCCTACCGACGGCCTGCACCTTGAACTGATCCGTTGAACGGGCACCACCATGGCTAACAATGACCGCTTGCTGGTCCAGATTCTGCTGCTGGCGCTGCTGGGTGCCGGCCTGTGGGTGATGGCACCTTTCATTTCAGCGCTGTTGTGGGGCGCCATCCTGGCCTTTGCCAGCTGGCCGTTGATGCGCTTGCTGACGCGTGCGCTGGGAGGGCGCGAAACCCTGGCGGCCAGCCTGCTGACCACTGCCTGGATCCTGATCGTGGCGCTGCCGCTGGTGTGGCTGGGGTTCAACCTGGCCGACCACATTCGCGATGCGACGGCGTTCGTGCGTGACGTGCAGGTGGACGGCCTGCCCGATGCTCCGGCGTGGCTGGGTGGCATCCCGTTGGTTGGCGAGCGCCTGGTCAGCTGGTGGCAATCGCTGGACCAGCAGGGCGCGGCCTTGCTGGCCTCGGTCAAGCCGCACCTGGGGCAGGTGGGCAACTGGTTGCTGGCGCGCAGCGCGCAGATCGGCAGCGGCGTGCTGGAGCTGACCCTCAGCCTGGTATTCGTGTTCTTCTTCTACCGCGATGGCCCGCGCTTGTCGGCGTTCGTCCTGCGCTTGCTGCACCGCCTGATGGGCGACCGTGCCGAGTACTACCTGGAGCTGGTCGCCGGTACGGTGCAGCGGGTGGTCAACGGGGTGATCGGTACAGCCGCCGCGCAAGGCGTGCTTGCATTGATCGGCTTCCTGATTGCCGGTGTGCCCGGGGCCATTGTGCTGGGCCTGGTGACCTTCATGCTCAGCCTGATCCCCATGGGCCCGCCACTGGCATGGATTCCGGCCACCGGCTGGCTGGTATGGAAAGGCGAATACGGCATGGCGGTGTTCCTGGGAGCCTGGGGCACCTTCATCATCAGTGGCGTGGACAACGTACTCAAACCGTACCTGATCAGCCGTGGCGGCAACCTGCCGTTGGTGATCGTGCTTCTGGGCGTGTTCGGCGGCCTGATCGCCTTTGGCTTCATTGGCCTGTTCATCGGGCCGACCTTGCTGGCGGTCGGCTACAGCCTGCTGCTGGACTGGAGCCGCAACGCCGTCCCGCAGCCGCCTCAGCAGTAAACCTGTACTGGCCTCTTGGAGGGGGAACCCGCTCCCACAAGGATCTCCACAGCCCGGGAGAGCGGTGCGGTCCCTGTAGGAGCGGGTTTACCCGCGAAGAGGCCGGTTCAGGCAACCTCAACTCCCGATCTTTACGCCTTCTTTATCGCCATCCCCACCTCCCAGTCTCGCCCCTTTACGCCCCTCGCTCGGACAATTTCCCCAAAGCGGCCCAAGCCGCACCACGGGGAGAACCACACATGAACATGCTCGACGGGCTGTCACTGCTGCTGGCAGTGGCATTGGCGTTTTATCTGCTGGTGGCGCTGCTGCGCGCCGATCGCTGCTAGGGAGTGGCCATGCACAGTTACGACTTCGCCTTGCTGTTGGCATTTTTCGCCATCGTGCTGCTACCGGCACCCTGGCTCGGGCGGTTCTACTTCAAGGTCATGGAAGGCCAGCGCACCTGGCTGTCGCCCGTGCTGGGCCCGGTCGAGCAAGCCTGCTACCGGCTGGCGGGCGTGCGCGCCGGCCAGGAACAGAACTGGCAGCAGTACACCTTGGCTCTGCTGGCCTTCAACCTGGCCGGGTTCCTGCTGCTGTTCGCCGTGCTGCTGTTGCAGGGCTACCTGCCATTCAACCCGCAGCATCTACCCGGCCAGGAATGGTCGCTGGCGTTCAATACCGCGGTCAGCTTCGTCACCAACACCAACTGGCAGGCCTACAGCGGTGAGGCGTCGGTCAGCTACCTGAGCCAGATGCTCGGCCTGACCGTGCAGAACTTCGTCAGCGCCGCCACCGGCCTGGCCGTGCTGGTCGCCCTGTGCCGCGGCATCGCACGGCGCAGCGCCACGACGCTAGGCAACTTCTGGGTCGACATGACCCGCGCCACCCTCTACGGCTTGCTACCGCTGTGCCTGTTGCTGGCGTTGCTGCTGGTATGGCAGGGCGTACCGCAAACCTTGGCCGACTACGCCCACGCGGTCACCCTGCAAGGCACCGAGCAGACCATCCCGCTGGGCCCGGCCGCCAGCCAGATCGCCATCAAGCAACTGGGTACCAACGGCGGTGGCTTCTTCGGGGTCAACTCGGCGCACCCGTTCGAAAACCCCACGGCCTGGAGCAACCTGTTCGAGGTGGCCTCGATCATCCTCATTCCGGTGGCGCTGGTGTTCACCTTTGGCCACTACGTGAAGGACCTGCGCCAGAGCCGCGCAATCCTCGCCTGCATGCTGGCCCTGTTCCTGATCGGCGGCAGCACGGCATTGTGGTCCGAGTACCAGCCCAACCCGGCCCTCGAGAGCGTGCAGGTACACCAAAGCGCCCCGATGGAGGGCAAGGAAACCCGCTTCGGCACCACCGGTTCGGTGCTGTGGACAGTGACTACCACCTCTGCCTCCAACGGTTCGGTCAATGCCATGCACGACAGTCTCAACCCGCTAACCGGCATGGTGGCGATGGTCAACATGATGGTCGGTGAGGTGATCTTCGGCGGCGTCGGTGCAGGGCTTTACGGCATGCTGCTGTTCGTATTGATCGCGGTGTTCCTGGCCGGGCTGATGATCGGCCGCACCCCGGAATACCTGGGCAAGAAACTGCAGGCCCGCGAGGTGCAGTTGCTGGTAGCGACCCTGCTGGTGATGCCGGTCGGCGTGTTGGTGCTCGGCGCCATTGCCGCCAGCCTGCCAGGCCCGGCAGGTGCAGTCAGCAACCCGGGTGCGCATGGCTTCAGCCAGCTGCTGTATGCCTACACCTCGGGCACGGCCAACAACGGCTCGGCCTTTGCCGGCTTTGGTGCCAACACGGTGTACCACAACCTGATGATCGGCCTGGCCATGCTCATCGGCCGCTTCGGCTACATCCTGCCGGTACTGGCGCTGGCCGGCAGCCTGGCGGCGAAGAAAAGCGCGCCCCAGGGGCTTAACAGCTTCCCCACCCATGGCCCGCTGTTCACCAGCCTGCTGCTGGTCACCATCCTGCTGGTCGGTGGCCTGACCTTCCTGCCGACCCTGGCCCTTGGGCCGATCGCCGAACATTTGAGTCTGGGTTTTTGAGGACCGACCATGAACATGCCCATTGCTGAAGTAAAAGCCCGGCAAAGTGCCAAGGATCAGACCCGTTTCGCCGCATTGTGGCGCCCGGCGCTGGTGCAGGCATTCGTCAAGCTCGACCCGCGCCAACTCAAGCGCTCGCCGGTGATGCTGGTGGTCGCCCTGACTGCGGTACTGACCACCGTCCTGTGTTTCGCTCCCGGCAGCGGTGTGAGCACCGGTGTGGCCGTGCAGATCGCCCTGTGGCTGTGGTTCACCGTGCTGTTCGCCAACTTTGCCGAGGCCCTGGCCGAAGGCCGTGGCAAGGCCCGCGCCGACAGCCTCAAGGCTGGCAGCCAAGGGCTTACCGCCCAGCGTCGCAAGCGTGATGGCAGCTACGAAACCGTAGCGGCCAGCGCGCTGCGCAAGGACGACGTGGTGCGCGTGGTAGCTGGTGAAATGATTCCCGGTGACGGCGAGGTGCTTGAAGGTATCGCTGCGGTCAACGAGGCCGCCATTACCGGCGAGTCCGCGCCGGTGATCCGCGAGTCCGGCGGCGATCGCTCAGCGGTGACCGGCAATACCCGGCTGGTCTCAGACTGGTTGTTGATCCGCATCACCAGCAACCCGGGCGAATCGACCCTCGACCGCATGATTGCCCTGGTCGAGGGCGCCAAGCGGCAGAAGACGCCCAACGAGATCGCCCTCGACATCCTGCTGATCGGCCTGACCCTGATCTTCCTGATCGTGGTGGTGACCCTGCAGCCGTTCGCCCACTTTGTCGGTGGCAGCCTGCCGCTGATCTTTCTCGCCGCATTACTGGTAACGCTGATCCCCACCACCATCGGCGGCCTGCTGTCGGCCATCGGCATTGCCGGCATGGACCGGCTGGTGCGGCTGAACGTCATCGCCCGCTCGGGCCGGGCGGTGGAGGCAGCCGGTGACGTGCACACGCTGATGCTCGACAAGACTGGCACCATTACCTTCGGCAACCGCCGCTGCAGTGCGCTGCACGTGGCACCGGGCATCACCGCCCGCGAGCTGGGGGAGGGCGCCTTGCTGGCCTCGCTGGCGGACGACACCGCCGAGGGCAAGTCGATCGTCGAGTATCTGCGCCAACTGCATGATTTTGTCGAACCGTCCGCCGGCCAGTTCGAGGCCGTGGCTTTCAGCGCCGAGACGCGCCTGTCGGGGATCGACTTCCAGCAACACCGCTACCGCAAGGGCGCTGTCGATGCCGTACTGGCGTTCGTCGGCATGCAACGCCTGGAAATGCCACCGGCACTGGCCCGTGAAGTGGAGCGTATTGCCCAGAGCGGCGGTACACCGCTGCTGGTGTGCCTGGACAAGCGCCTGCTTGGCGTGATCCACCTCAAGGATGTGGTCAAACCCGGCATTCGCGAGCGCTTTGCCGAGCTGCGCAAGCTGGGCATTCGCACGGTGATGGTGACCGGCGACAACCCGCTGACCGCCGCCGCCATCGCTGCCGAGGCCGGCGTGGATGACGTGCTGGCCGAGGCCACGCCGGAGAAGAAGCTGGCGCGCATCCGCCAGGAGCAGAACGACGGCCGCCTGGTGGCCATGTGCGGCGATGGCGCCAACGACGCCCCGGCACTGGCCCAGGCTGACGTGGGCATGGCCATGAACGACGGTACCCAGGCGGCGCGCGAGGCAGCCAACATGGTCGACCTCGACAGTGATCCGACCAAGCTGCTGGATGTGGTGCAGGTCGGCAAGGAGTTGTTGGTGACCCGCGGCGCGCTGACCACCTTCTCCATCGCCAATGATGTGGCCAAGTATTTCGCCATCCTCCCGGCGCTGTTCGCCGCCATCTACCCGCAGTTGGGCGTGCTCAATCTGATGCACCTGGCCAGCCCGCAGAGTGCGATTCTGTCGGCCATCGTGTTCAACGCGCTGATCATTATCGTGCTGATCCCGCTGGCGCTGCGCGGCGTGCGGGTGCAGGCGGCCAGTGCGGCGCACCTGCTGCGGCGCAACCTGCTGATCTACGGGCTGGGCGGCATTGTCGTGCCGTTTGCCGGGATCAAACTGATCGATCTGCTGCTCAATGCCCTGCACCTGGTCTGAGGAGGCCACCATGAATGCTTATGTACGCCCGGCATTGAGCCTGGCCCTGTTGATGACCCTGGTGACCGGCGCGCTGTATCCGCTGGTGGTGACCGGTATTGCCCAGGTGGCTTTCCCCAGCCAGGCCAATGGCAGCCTGGTGCGCGATGACCAAGGCCAGGTGCGCGGTTCGGCGCTGATTGCCCAGGATTTCCAGGGCGATGGCTGGTTCCACGCGCGGCCATCGGCAGGCGCCTACGCCACCGTGGCCAGCAGCGCCAGCAACCTGTCGCCGAGCAACCCGGCGCTGGCCGAGCGGGTCAAGGGCGATGCGGCTGCGTTGTACCAGGCGCAGCAGGGGCCGGTGCCCCAGGCGCTGCTCACCACCTCGGGCAGCGGCCTCGACCCGCACCTGCCGCCGGAGGCCGTGGCCTACCAGATCCCTCGGGTGGCGGCGGCACGGCAGTTGCCGGTGGAGCGCTTGCAAGGCTTGCTGGAAGAGGCCACCCTCCACCCATTGATCGGCCCGCCGGTGGTCAATGTGCTGGCCTTGAACCAGGCACTTGAGCATCTGGGCCACTGATATGGGGGCCGCTTTGCGGCCCTTCGCGGGCTTGCCCGCTCCCACAGGTACAGCGCAGCTTCCGAGTATTGCGATCACCCTGTGGGAGCGGGCAAGCCCGCGAAGGCCTGCGAAGCAGGCCCAAAAGAGGCTGCAGGACGCCGCCACACCAAAGGATGAAAGATGAGTGACTCCGCCCGCGCAGACGCGCTGTTGGCTACCCTCCCGCGAAGCGGCCGGGGGCGGTTGAAGGTGTTCCTTGGCGCCGCCCCCGGCGTCGGCAAGACCTTCGCCATGCTCCAGGCCGCCCACGCCCAGCAACGCCAGGGCGTGCAGGTGCTGGCCGGGGTGGTCGAAACCCATGGCCGTGCCGAAACCGAGGTATTGCTCGCTGGCCTTCAGCAGCAGCCCCTGCTGCGCAGCCAGTACCGCGGCGTAACGCTCGAGGAAATGGACCTTGACGGCCTTCTCAAGACCGCGCCGGCCCTGGTGCTGGTCGACGAACTGGCCCACACCAATGCGCCCGGCAGCCGCCACGCCAAACGCTGGCAGGACGTACAGGAACTGCTGGCCGCCGGCATCGATGTGTACACCACGGTCAACGTCCAGCACCTGGAAAGCCTCAACGACAAGGTCCGCGACATTACTGGCGTGCAAGTGCGCGAAACCCTGCCGGACTGGGTGCTGCAGGAAGCCTTCGAGCTGGTGCTGATCGACCTGCCACCCCGCGAGCTGCTCGAACGTCTGCGCGAAGGCAAGGTGTACGTGCCCGAGCAGGCGCGGGCCGCCATCGATGCGTTCTTCTCGCAAACCAACCTTACCGCCCTGCGCGAGCTGGCCATGCAGACCGCCGCTGCCCAGGTGGATGCCGACCTGGCCCACGGCTATCGCCAGCGCGGCCAGGAAGCCCCGGCCCTGCGTGGGCGCTTGCTGGTGGGCGTGGATGGCGACGACCAGGCGGAACGTTTGGTGCGTCATGCCAGCCGCGTGGCGCAACGCCGCCACCTGCCCTGGAGCCTGGTGCACGTGGACAACGGCCGCCTGCGCGACGAAACCGCACGCCAGCGCCTGCAAGCTGCCCAGCAACTGGCCGAACGCCTGGGTGGAGAGGTGGTACTGCTGCGTGCCGGCGAAGTGGTGCGCACACTGATCCAGCATGCCGCCGAACGGCGGGCCAGTCTGGTGCTGGTCGGGCAGTCCCGCGACCGCCTGCGCCGGCGCCTGTTCGGTGCCGGTGTGGCCGCGCGGCTGCTGCGCGAAAGCCACGGCCTGGAAATCAACGTGCTGGACCGCGACGCGCAGCCGCAAGCGCCGCGTTCGGCGGTACGACGGGTGTGGGTCTGGCGCCATTACCTGCTGGCGCTGCTGGCCACGGTCATGGCCGCAGGCCTGGCCTGGGCGGTGTCGAGTGTGCTGGCGCTGCCCAACATATCGCTGGTGTTCCTGGCCGCGGTGTTGCTGGTGGCAGTGCGCAGCAGCCTGGGGCCTGCGCTGGCCTGCGCGGTGCTGTCGTTCCTGACCTACGACTTCCTGTTCATCCCGCCCAACCTGTCGTTCAGGATCCAGCGCGAAGAAGACGTGCTGACCCTGGTGTTCTTCCTGTTGATGGCCGCGCTCACCGGCAACCTGGCCGCCCGCCAGCGCCGCCAGTTGCAGGCGCTGCGCGAGACCCAGGCGCAGACCAGCCAGTTGCTCGACCTGTCGCGCCGGCTGACCGTGGCCACCGACCGCCAGGCGGTGTTCAACGCCGCCGGCCAGCACCTGGACGGTTGGCAGGACATGCAGGTGTGCCTGCTGGAGCGCAATGTCGAAGGCCAGTTGCAGGTGGTCAGCGGCGAAGCCCATGCTTTCAGCGATAACGAACGCGCCGCTGCAGAATGGGCCTGGCAGCACGGCCAGGCCGCCGGTCATGGCAGCGACACCCTGCCCAATGGCCGCTGGTGGTGGTGGCCACTGGCGGTGGATGAGCAGCCCCTGGCATTGCTTGGTGTGCGCTCACGCTCCGGCCAGCCGCTCAGCGACCCGCGCCGGCGCCTGCTCACCGCCCTTGGCCAACCACTGGCCCAGGCCCTGGCCCGCGCCCGGCTGGCCGAACAGCTGGAGGCCGCGCGGCTGCATGGCGAAACCGAGCAGCTGCGCAGCGCCTTGCTCGCGTCCGTTTCCCATGACTTGCGTACCCCGCTGACCGCCATGCGCGGTAGCATCGACAGCCTGCTGGCGCTGGGCGAGGCGATCCCCGCCGCCGACCGCCGCGAACTGCTGGAGGGCACCCGCAACGAGGCCGAACGCCTCGACCGCTACATCCAGAACCTGCTCGACATGACCCGCCTGGGCCACGGCGGCCTCAAGCTGGCCCGCGGCTGGGTGGCCCCGGCCGACATCGTCGGCAGCGCGCTCAACCGCCTGCGCGCGGTGCTGGCACCACTGCGCGTGCACACCGACGTGCCGGCCGAGCTGCCGTTGCTGTTCGTGCATGCGGCGTTGATCGAGCAGGCGCTGGTCAACGTGCTGGAAAATGCCGCGCGCTTCTCGCCAGCCAATGGCCGGCTGGAGCTGCAGGTGTCGGTGCAGGACGCCCGGTTGTGTTTCGCCGTCAGCGACCAGGGCCCCGGCATTCCCGTGGAAGACCGCGAGAAGATCTTCGACATGTTCTACACCGCCGCTCGCGGCGACCGCGGCGGGCAGGGCACCGGCCTGGGCCTGGCGATCTGCCAGGGCATGATCGGCGCCCATGGCGGCCAGATCCTGGTGGGCGAAGGCATCGATGGCCAGGGCACCAGCATCACTTTATGCTTGCCGCTGCCCCCTCAACCTGAAACCGAAAGCGAAACCCCATGAGTCAGTCCGCCACCCTCCTGGTCATCGACGATGAACCGCAGATCCGCAAGTTCCTGCGCATAAGCCTGGCCTCGCAAGGCTACAAGGTGCTCGAGGCCGCCACCGGCGCGGAAGGGCTCGCCCAGGCGGCGCTGGGCAAGCCGGACCTGGTGGTACTCGACCTGGGCCTGCCGGACATGGACGGCCAGCAGGTACTGCGTGATCTGCGCGAATGGAGCGCGGTGCCGGTGCTGGTGTTGTCGGTGCGCGCCAGTGAAGTGCAGAAGGTCGATGCGTTGGATGGCGGTGCCAACGACTATGTGACCAAGCCGTTCGGCATCCAGGAGTTCCTGGCGCGGGTGCGCGCCTTGCTGCGCCAGGTGCCGCAGGCAGGTGGCTCGGAAGTGGCGGCCAGTTTTGGGCCGCTGATGGTGGACTTTGCCTTTCGCCGGGTGACCCTGGATGGCGTGGAAGTGGCGCTGACCCGCAAGGAGTATGCGCTGCTGGCGCAACTGGCCGGGCACCCGGGGCGGGTGATTACCCAGCAGCAGTTGCTCAAGGATATCTGGGGGCCTACCCATGTGGATGACACCCATTACCTGCGGATAGTGGTCGGGCATCTGCGGCAGAAGTTGGGAGATGACCCCACGGCGCCGCGGTTCATCATCACCGAGCCAGGGGTGGGATACAGGTTGGTGGCGCCGACCATGTAACCCCTGTGGGAGCGGGCGTGCCCGCGAAGAATCCAGCGCGATGCATGGCACCGGCTGCGCCGGTGTTCGCGGGCATGCCCGCTCCCACAGGGTCCCTGCTAATTCAATGAGTCATGTGCAGTCTAAGAGAGATTGCCCAGCCCTTTGGGCTGCGTTGTCGCGTAGAAAACTGAATTCGCAAGCGGCCCGCGTACCCTGTGGGAGCGGCTTTAGCCGCGAAGAATCCAACGCGGTGCATGGCACCGGCTGCGCCGGTGTTCGCGGCTGAAGCCGCTCCCACAGAGTCCCTGCTAATTCAATGAGTCATGTGCAGTTCTATGAGAGCTGGCATGTCGGCGATGGGGCCAGAGCAAGCAGCGCAAGACAGTAAGCTCAGGGGGCGGTTCTCGACTCCAGATCCATTTCCGCTGGCCACTCTACTCGGGGTGCCAGGCGCAGGGCGAACTCACACCAGAGCACATCGTTGTGATCCTTGGGTGGGCCGGGTGGTGGCAGGGCTGAGGGGCCTTCCTGCATGTAGGTGCAGATGTAGGCCCAGGCATGCTGGTCGGCCCCCATGGTGCTCAGGTGAAAACGGTCGATGACGTTGTTCGTGCCCGGCGCGACGATGGACAGCATGACACCCCATTTGAAAATGACCCCACCGTTTGGCAGGGCGCCGGTTTGTGACCAGCGCTCGGCGCGGACTTGGGACCAGTCGTAACTGACCGGCACAACCTTGCCTTTGTCGAAGGGGTTCCACCATTGGCGTTTGAAGTTGTAGGCGTAGATTTTCTGGCGTGCACGGTTGAACCTTATGGGTTCGTCGCGAGGTGGAGAAATATCCATGCGAAGGCCTATAGTAACCAGCCAGGTAACCAGGAAGATTTCAGATATTGAGAGCAGCAGCGATTCAAAATTTCGGGGGTCGAGCGTAAGTGTCATCATGTAAAGGCTAAAGGCGAAAAGTATGCACAAGAGGAAGGCAAAGGCTGAAATCACCCCTCGTGATGATACGCTTTGTCGCGGAATCTCTAAGTAAGTCATGCACTGATGGTTAGGTATTTGATTGCCCATATATTTTTCTATTGAGTTGACTGTGTAAGGGGCGGGGAGGTCTTCCTTCCAGCCCGGGCAGGCAGGATTTAATAAGGGTCGGGCCATTTTGTCAGGGGCTCCAAGCTGTGCATGTAGTTTTCTGTTATTGTTACATGGGCATGCCCAAGTTCGTCCTGCTTGTCTGGCCAGTAACGCAGGCTAAATTCAATGGCGTTGATGTGATGATCTACCAGCAAAGGCAGAGTCCCCTGTATGGTCAACGTACTGTTCTTGTTGTTGAAACGCACCAAAGGCTGTGGGTTGTCAATGTGGCCGAAGACTCCTTTTCCCTTTGGTAGGCTGATCTGCAATTGGTTAGTCGGACTACTATCACCCGATACGGTAATGATTTCTCTTTGAGCGCCAGTACGATGAATGCTTAAATGCCACTCATGGCGAGATGTACCCTCGGCGTATTTAGGTAAGAGGAAGTAATAATTAAGTGTGTATTCTGCGGGTGTTGCAGGCTCGTTGCCGATGATCATCCCTTTTGGTTCGGAAGTCTGCATGTTCGTATGATTGGTGAGTTGAGTCCTTATGGAAATCTCGGCTTGAACGCCAATTGCTGCCGCATTCAAAGCACCAATTGCAGTGTCAAGATGCTTGGCTTCGGTCCAGAGACGGTTGTCTTCAGATAATCCCCATCTGCTTTGACGAGCCCAAAGCTCTGTTGGAGAGGATTCATTTTGCTTTGCCTCGGAAGCTATTGCATAGGCGGCCAGTCCTAGAATGATAGCTATACCGATTGGGCCAAATAATGTGGCGGGGCCGAAAGCTCCAAGTACACCTGCAATGGCGGAAGCGCCAGCCATTATGCCCGCAGTCCTATATTCATCTGCTGACGTTAAATCTCCGCGCTTATGAGTACGCAGGCTGGCGAACAGGTACTGTGCCCCATCCATCATTCCAGCTATTCCCGCAATGCCGGCGCCGTATCGAGCAATACCGGTTCCCAAAGACGTTGTCGTCACTGTTCCGGGCCACGGTATCTTCGGGCGTATGACTGCAACAGCCAGTCCTGCCGCCTCCACACTCGCCCCCAACAAACCCAGGGAGGAAGACCAGATCGCCGCAAGCGCCTCCGGGTTGTCCTGATGCGTCTCTTGCAACGCTCGATAGTTCTTGCCCAGGCTGTCCTGATGGAACCACATGCTGCCCAAGGCAAATAGCAGCCCGACGCTTCCGCTACTCGCTGCAGC
>NZ_JBKGFP010000132.1:0-34014 GCF_046557535.1 Pseudomonas sp. S1(2024) | reverse complement strand
TTTTGATGATGACGTCGATGCATGAACTGGAGACGCTGCGGGCTTTGCTGGAGTCGGCATTGATTCAGGTGCAGATGCCCACTGGGCCCAGGACTTTGCACTAGGGCATAAGCAATGTGTTGCCTGTTCCGACCTCTTCGCGGGCACGCCCGCTCCCACAGGATCTTCACAGTACTCAAGACTTGCACAGTACCTGTGGGAGCGGGCGTGCCCGCGAAAGGGCCAGAGCAAGCAGTCGAGAAATTTCAGGGGGATTCAACAATGACCACAGAAGACACCCAGTTCACCGTCGGCAAAACCACCTTCTACCAAGGCGAACACGGCACCCATCCACTGTTCCGCATCGAGCCCGGCATCCCCTGCCGCGATGCCCGCGAGCAGTCCTCAGAGTTGATGGGCTATGTCCGCGAACTGACCATCACCGGCCTGATGGATGAGAAACCGATGATGATCTGGGCTGCGCACTACCTGAGTGCGATGGCCAAGGCGCTGATGGATGATGCTGAGTTGGGCATGAAGCAGTGAGTGCTTGCCTTCAGTTCGCATGAGGGCCGCAAGGTGTTCGCCTTGGCAATTTCAGCGCCTATGAGACCGAGCGCCGCCCGCGCGGCGCTCGGTCGTAACCTGCCTTCAGTCTTTATGCATGTGCTGCTTGCCATCGCGATGAGTATGGGCCTTTGAATGCCCCTCATCATGCTGGCTTGCGCCCGAGGCCTGCTCACCATGATGGCCAGGCACGTTGCCGCGGTGCTGGCCTTCATGGTTGTGCATTTCACTTTCGCCACCACCATGCTGGTGGCCGCCACTGGCCGCGACCATCGTTTTGTACTGCTGGGCGTTCAACTGGGGGAGCTGATCCAGGAAGGCGACGATGCCCCAGATGTATTCATCGCCCATGCTCTTGCCCCATGCCGGCATGCCGGAGGCCTTGATGCCGTGCTTGATGATCCAGAACGCCGCAGCGGGGTCGCCACCGATCCCGCTTTTGGTCAGGTTGGGGGGCGATGGATACAGAGCCTGGCTGAGCTCGGTCTTCTCGACGCCAGGGGCAAGGTGACAACCGATGCACATGGCGTTGTAGTTACCGGCGCCGGTACCAATCAGCGCTTCATCTTTCAGGTCTGGCACCTCGATGTCCCTGGCCCGTACTGCGATCGAGCGGTCCCGTGCCATGGCCAGAAAGGCATGCACGGCGGGGAAATGGGGATCATCGGCCCCCACATTGACCAGGCCGGAGTACGCAGCACCCAGCACGGCCACGCTGGCCATTGCGCCTGCTGCAACAAGCGTTGTTATTGTTCTTTTCATGTCTGGTTCTCAAAACCACATGCGGATACCGGCCACGAAACGCGCTTCATCCACATCACCACCGTCGTCGCGGACGAAATCGGCGGTTTTGCCGTAGGAGCGGCTCCAGGTGATGCCGATGTAGGGGGCGAACTGGCGGACAATTTCATAGCGCAGGCGCAGCCCGACTTCGGTATTGGCCAGGCCGGAACCCACACCGCGCCCAGGGTCGTTCTTGCCATAGAAATTGGCTTCAGCGGTCGGCTGCAGGATCAGGCGGTTGGTCAGCAGAATGTCGTAGTCGCCTTCCAGGCGCGCGGCAGTCTGGCCGTTCTCGCCAATGAACGCGGTGGCTTCGGCTTCGAAGTCGTAAAGCGCCATGCCCTGGATACCGAACGCCGCCCAGGTCTGGGGGGATTCAGGCTTGAAGTCCTGGCGCACCCCGGCAACCACATCCCACCATGGGCTGATCGAGCGACCGTACAGCAGCTGCAATTCGGCATCCTCGGTGACACCGTTGGTACGTTCACCTTCGGAGCGGATCCACAGCCGGTTGATATCGCCGCCTACCCAGCCAGAAGCATCCCAGGCCAGCGTGCTGCCTTCATCCGCATCCTGGTACTCGAGCTGATCCAGCAGGAAGAAGCTGTTGATAGCACTGTCGTGCATCTGATGCCCACCCAATGGGGGGAAGGCTGCCTGGCGGTCGGCATCGGTCAGCACCGGGATCGGGGTACGGCTGGTCGTCGGCGTATCCGTCGAGCCGTGGTTCATTTTCGAATGATCCATCGCTTCATGGTTCATGGCTCCATGATCCATGGCCCCATGATCCATGCCCGGCATGCTGCCATGATCCATCTTGCCGTGGTCCATCATCGAATGGTCCATTTCTTCAGCGGCGAAGCTGGGCGCAGCGCCCAGCACGCCGAGCGAAACGGTCAATGCCAGCAGCGATGGTCGTGCCAGGCTATTGAGCATCTTTCCCTGCCTCGGCTTTGTCGCTGCCATGGGATTCCATCATCTTGCCGTGGTCCATGCCTTGCATCGAGCCATGGTCCATACCCTTCATCGAACCGTGGTCCATGCCCTTCATGGCGCCATGATCCATGCCCTTCATCGAACCATGGTCCATGCCTTGGGCACCCTTGGCTTTTGCGGCATCGGCAGGCTGCTGATTGTTGTCGCCGGACCACGACGACGGGGCATAAACGGCAAACAGGCCGGCCATTGCAGCAGAGAGGAAAAACGCGCTTCGTTTCATTGGTTTGCTCATCTCGGATCTCCAGTTCATTCGTCCACACGGACTTCGCGGAACATGCCCATTTCCATGTGGAACAGCAGGTGACAGTGATAGGCCCAACGTCCTAAAGCATCTGCAGTGACGCGGTAGCTTCGTTTTGAGCCAGGCGGCATGTCGATCGTGTGTTTGCGCACCATGAAGTTGCCGTTCTCATCCTCCAGGTCGCTCCACATGCCATGCAGGTGGATGGGGTGGGTCATCATGGTGTCGTTGACCAGGGTGATGCGCAGGCGCTCGCCATACTTGAGGCGCAGTGGCTCGGCATCGGAAAACTTGATGCCGTCGAAGGACCAGGCGAACTTTTCCATGTGGCCGGTAAGGTGCAGCTCGATTGTGCGACCAGGCGCGCGGCCGTCCGGGTCCGGGAAGGTGCTGCGCAGGTCCGCATAGGTCAGCACACGGCGGCCGTTGTCACGCAGCCCGATGCCCGGATCGTCCAGTTTTGGTGTCGGGGTCATGGTCTGCATGTCGACCAGCGGGTTGTTGCTCTCGGAGTCTGGGTGGCTCTGCATGGGCGCGCTGGTATCAGCCATGTCGCCATGGTCCATGCCGGCCATGTTGCCGTGGTCCATGCCGGCCATGCTGCCGTGATCCATGCCGCCCATACCGCCATGGTCCATGCCCATATCGCTCATGGAAATGGTCGGCCGTGGATCGACAGCGGGAACAGGGGCCTGCAAGCCCTCGCGAACCGCCAGGGTGCCCCTGGAATACCCGGTACGGTCCATGGATTGGGCGAAAATGGTGTAAGCCTGCTCGCTTTCGGGTTCGACGATGACATCGTAGGTTTCGGCAACGGCAATGCGGAACTCGTCGACCGAAACGGGCTTTACATGCTGCCCGTCCGCCGCGATAACCGTCATCTTCAAGCCGGGAATTCGCACATCGAAATACGTCATGGCCGAGCCGTTGATGAAGCGCAGGCGGATTTTCTCGCCCGGCTTGAACACGCCCGTCCAGTTGCCGTCGGGGGCCTGGCCATTCATCAGGTAGGTGTAGGTGTAGCCGCTCACGTCAGCGAGATCGGTGGGGCTCATTTTCATCTCGGCCCACATCTTGCGGTCGGCTACCGCGGCGGACCAGCCCATTTCGCTCACATCGTTGACGAAATCGCCCACCGTGCGCTTGTGGTAGTTGTAGTAGTCGGACTGCTTCTTGAGCTTGGACAGCACCCGTGCAGGGTCTTCATCCGTCCAGTCGCTGAGCATGACCACGTAGTCCCGGTCATAGGTGAACGGCTCAGGTTCTTTCGCATCGATGACCAGGGCACCATACACCCCGACCTGCTCCTGGAAACCGGAGTGGCTGTGGTACCAGTAGGTGCCGTTCTGCTGGACCTTGAACTTGTACTCATACATGCCGTCGGGGGCGATGCCATGGAAGCTCAGGCCCGGCACGCCGTCCATGTTCGCCGGCAGGATGATGCCGTGCCAGTGGATGGAGGTGTCCTGCTGCAAGCGGTTGCGCACACGCAGCGTCACGGTATCGCCTTCGCGCCAGCGCAGGATGGGCCCGGGTATGGAGCCGTTGATGGCCATCGCTGTGCGCGCAGCGCCGGTAATGTTGACCGGCAGCTCACCGATGTAGAGGTCGAAGTCGGTGCCGCTCAGCACACTCGGTTGGCCCGGGCTGGTCACGGCCCAGACCGGCGCGCGCCACATGCCAAGCCCGCCAAGCAGTCCGGTAGCGGCAAGGCCTTTGACGAAGGAGCGTCTGGTGGTTTTGCTTTGCATGCCGTTGCGTCCAGTCAGTCGAAAAGTTGCTGGTATTCAGGCGGTTGAACGCCCCAGCCGTGGGTCGAGAAGCCCCACAATCTTCCTTAACGCTAGCGGACCTGCGCTGTCAGCTGGCTGAGCTTCAGATTACTTTTCTGTCAGCTTGTGGTGGGTCAAATTCAGTAAGCGCGCCGCGCGCCCTGTGGGAGCGGGTTCACCCGCGAAGAATGCGACACGGTGTATGGCACCGGCTTTGCCGGTGTTCGCGGGTAAACCCGCTCCCACAAGGCCCTGCGAAATCTTTGGGTTATGTATTCTGTGGGAGCGGGCGTGCCCGCGAAGGGCTGCAAAGCAGCCCCATCAAGGGGCTCTTTGGCCTGGCCGCTACTCGATGTGCAGCGCCGCCACCGGATGCAAGCGGGCCGCCCGCACGGCCGGAGCCAGGCCGGCGAGAATGCCGAGCACCGCCGCCAGCAGCAGCGCCAGCAGCAGAAACAGCGGTTGCAGCGCCAAGGGCAGGCTCGGCATGGCCAGGTGCAGTAGCCCCAGCAGCATGCCCATCAACAGCAGGCCAAGCAGGCCACCGGCCAGGGACAGCAGCGTTGCTTCAGCGAGAAACAACCCAAGTACCTGCCGCGGACTGGCGCCAATCGCCCGCAACAGGCCGATTTCTGCCGTGCGCTCGCCCACAGTGGTCGTCATGATGGTGAGAATGCCGACGGCGCCGACCAACAGCGAAATGCCCCCCAAGGCACCAATGGCCAGGCTCAGGGTGCCGAGAACGCGGTTGAAGCTGCGCAGCATGTCGTCCTGGGTGGTCAGGCTGAAGTCCTCCGCACCGTGTCGTTCGCCGAGTACCTCGCGAATCTGCCGGCTCAACGCCCGTGAAGTGGTACCGGCGCCAAACACCACATGGGCTTTGACCACCCCGGTGCGGTTGAACAGGCTTTCCGCCCAGTCCACCGGGATGTAGGCGATATCGTCGAGGTTGAAACCGAGCAACTGGCCTTTCTCCGCCATCACGCCGATCACCCGGAAACGTACGCCGCCGACGCGGATCAGCTCACCCAGCGGGTTGCGCGCCCCGAACAGCTCGGTACGCAGCTGATGGCCGAGCACCACATAGGGCGGCGAACGGCCGTCACGGGCCGGGGGCAGGAACTCGCCCAGGCTCAGTTGCATGCGCCAGGCCTGCGCCATCTGATGGCCGCCACCGAGAATGTCGCTGCGCCGGCTCAGTTGACCGAACTGGATATTCCCGCTGCCCTGAATGATCGGCACCGCCGCCTCGACATGCGGCAAGCGCCGCAGGGCGTCGGTGTCACTGATGGTCAGTGGCCGCACGCTGCCGAGCAGGCCGCCGAGGCCGCTGGTCTGGGTCTTGCCCGGGCGCACGGTGATGATCCGCGTACCAAACTGCGAGAAGTTCTCCAGCACGTAGCCGCGCACGCCTTCGCCTATGGCCGTGAGCAGCGCCACGGCGGCTATGCCGATCGCTACCCCGAGCAGGGTCAGCAGGCTGCGCAGCGGGCGGCAGGTCAGCGCCGAGCTGGTCAGCCGGAAACCATCTTGCCAGCGCATCAGTGCGCCCCCGGCGGGCGTAGCGCCGCCACCGGCTCCAGCGCCGAGGCCCGAGCGGCAGGCAGCCAGGCGAAAAGCAGCGCCGTGCCGAGTGCCAGCAGCACGGCGCCAACCCGCGCCCACCAGGGGGCATAGAGCGGCAGATCGAACGCCAGGCGCCCCAGCCAGAGCAAGGTTTCGGCCAGCAGCAGCCCTGCCAGTGCCCCTGTCAGGGCCAACAGCGCCGCCTCGCCGAGGAACAGCAGGCGCAGCTGCGCCGCCGTCACGCCTATGGCTTTGAGCAGGCCGATCTCGGCGCTGCGCTGGCTCACTGCAATCCAGGTCACGTTCATGATCAGGATGCCTGCCACCAGCAGGCTGATCGCGGCAATGCCAGCCACCGCCAGGGTCAGCACCGCGAGTATCTGGTCGAAGGCGCTGAGCAGGCTGTCCTGGCTGACCAGGGTGACGTCCTCCTCACCCTCGTGGCGCTCCTTGAGCGTGGCGAGTATCAGCTGCTTGCTACGGTCGAGAAAGCTCGGACCATGCACCTCGACAAACACCCGCGACAACCCCTCGCTATTGAACAAGGCCTGGGCGCTGGCCACCGGGATGATCAACATCTCGGCGAAATCCATCCCCAGCGATTCGCCCCGCTCGCCGAGAATGCCAACCACCCGGAAGCGCCGGTCGCCAGCGCGCAACCATTCACCCAGGGCCGGGCGAGCCCCGAACAGCTCGCGCCGGAGTTTGCCGCCGATCACGCAGACGGCTTCGGCCTGCTCAGGGTCCAGCGTCGGCAGGGGTTGGCCCTGGACGACCGTCAGTTGGCGAATGGCGAAGAAGTCCCGGGTGGTGCCCAGCGTCAGCACCTCACGATTGCGGTTGCCGACTATCACCTCCATCTGCCCGGCCTGCTGCGGCGCGACCCGGCGGATGCCCGGCAACCGGGTGATGGCCTGGACATCCTGCAAGGTCAACTCGTGTGGCGTCAGGCCGGTGAGCGGCGGCATTCGCCCGGTGGTTTCCTTGCGCCCCGGGAAAACGATGAGGATGTCGCGCCCGAGCAGCGAGAATTCGTTCAGGACGAAGGCCCGCGCCCCCGCGCCAAGACCGGTGAGCAGGTTGACCGCGACCACCCCGATAGCGATGGCCAGCAGTAGCATCAGGCTGCGTGAGCGATGCCCGCGCAAGGCACCTAGCCAGAAGCCCAGGGCATCGGCAGCGCGCATCAGGCCAGCGCCCACTGCGGCGCAATACTGTGGATCCGCCCGTCACGCATGTGCAGCTGGCGCTGTGCGCGGGCGCCCAGGTTGGCATCGTGGGTCACCACTATCAGGGTCAGGCCCTCGCCGTTGAGCTCCTCCAGCAGGCTGAAGACCTCGGCGCCGGCCTGGCTATCGAGATTGCCGGTGGGTTCGTCGGCCAACAGCAGCGCCGGTTGCATGACCATCGCCCGGGCGATCGCCACGCGCTGGCGCTGGCCACCGGACAGCTCGGCCGGGCGGTGGGCAATGCGCTCGCCCAGCCCCAGGCGTGCCACCAATTGGCTGCTGCGCTTGCGCCGTTGTGCCGCACCAATGCCGGCGAGGACCATCGGCAGCTCGATGTTTTCCAGCACCGTCAGCCGTGCGATCAGGTGGTAGGACTGGAACACGAAACCTATCAGCCGGCTGCGCAACTGGGCGCGGCGCGCCTCGCTCAGCGCCGCCGTGGCCTCGCCCTGCAGCCAGTATTCGCCGGCGCTCGGCGCGTCGAGCAGGCCGAGGATGTTCAGCAAGGTCGACTTGCCCGAGCCCGACGGGCCCATCACCGCCATGTAGTCACCGGCGGCGATGTCCAGGTCCAGGCCATCCAGCCCCATCACCTGCTGTTCGCCCAACTGGAAGCTGCGGCTACCGCCGCGCAGGCGGATCATTTCTCGGTCTCCGCGGCATCCACCGGGATCACCGCCACGGTATCCTTGAGCCCTTCCTGCTCGTGGCTGGCGACTATGCGTGCGTCCTCGTCCAGCCCTGCAAGCACCTCAGTCCAGCGCCAGTTGCTCAGCCCGGTTTGCACCTGCACCTCGCGCAACACCCGGGCGCTTGGGTCATATCGCAGCACGCGCTGCCCCTCCAGCAGGGTCTCGGTGGGGATGCGCAAGGCGCCCGCGTGCTGCTCCAGGAGGATCTCGACATCGGCGCTATAGCCGGTGAGCAGGGCCAGGTCTGCCGGCGGCTGGTCGAAGCGCACCTCGACATCGACGGTGCGCGCCTGCTTCTCCAGTTCGCGCACATAGGGCGCGATGCGGCTGACGCGGCCGGTGAAATGCTGACCACGGAAGGCATCCAGGCTGATCCGTACGGCGGTTCCTGGGTGAACCCGGGCAGCGTCCACCTCATCGATCGGTGCCTCTACATACAGGCAGCTGTCGTCGATCAGGTCGACTGCCGGCGGCGTGGGAATACCTGGCGGCGAAGGGGTGACGAACTCGCCGAGTTCGCCGTTGATTTCCGCAACGATGCCGGCGAAAGGTGCACGCAGAGTTGTCTGTTCCAGCAGTGAACGCTGCAGCTGCAGGTTGGCGTCGGCCTCGCGGATCAGCACGGCACTGGCACTGCACATCAGTTTCGCCAGGTTGGCCTTGGTCGTGGCCTGATCGAGGCGGTCGGCGGCAATCAACTTGCGGTCGGCCAACTGGCCCAGGCGATCAAGGTCGCGCCGGTCCAGCAGAGCTTGCTGGCAGCGCTGTTCGCGGCTGTTGCGCTGGGCCTCCAGCCGCGCCTCGGCTTCCTGTAGCCTGGCCTGTTGCTCGTCCTGCCGCAGGCGCATGAGCACCTGACCCGGCTGGACCCGCTGGCCCTCGCTGACCAGCAACTCGGCAACCTGGCCGCCGACATTGAAGGACAGGTGCGAGCGTCGACAGGACTTCAGCGTACCCGCACGCGTGTTGGCCACAACCGTCTCCACCGGCCCCCGCTCAACTTCCAGCAGCCTGACCGGCACAGGCTGCGGTCGACTCAACCAGCCGCCCAACACCACGAGACAAGCCAGGATCGACGAGCCAATCAATAATTTGCGCATGGACTACACCTCCTCCCATATGGCTTGAGCCTAGATCAGGAGGGTGAAAGCTCCACGCGAAACGCCATTTATCCGACGATTTTCGGATGAGTGTTAGTATGGTGTCAGATAAATGGCGAATGAGATTTTTTTCGCTCACGCACGGCGATTCCCCGGCCATGGGAAGGCTGCAGAAAGTCTCAGAGGATGAGAATGGCGGGCATTAAAAAGCCGGCTTGTGGCCGGCTTCTCGGGGACGCTTCCGACTAATTTATGGTAAGCCGCAATCGCCTTAACTGTGTGGCCATCAAGGGCCTGAAAGAGATGGCAGATGCCCGTGTGGGATATCGCCGAGCCCTCTGGACCGCGGCTTGCGCCGGTCGGGGCTGAATGTGGGGCGTAGCATACAAGGGCGCGCGCAGGATGCCCAGCAAAAAATGGCACAGGTTTGTTTCAGTCGGGCCGTTGCTGGCGGAAATGCGACCAGTGGAACACCCAGCCCAGGATCTTCAGCCCTTGTGTCTGGCGCTGGGCGGCGGTGTAGCGTTCGACCGCATAGTTGCGCCGATCATGGCTGTGCAGGTACAGCGTGCCGTGCTGGCCGAGGCTGAGGTTGTTAACCCTGAGCACGCCGTTGTGCAGCAGGGCATAGGTTTCGCCCTCGACCACCTGGGTCATGCCCAGGTCGATGGCCAGGGTAGCTTGCAGCGGAATCAGCGGGGTCATGTTGCTGGCGGGCATGGCCAGGCAGATGGCGTCGTCGGCATGCACTCCCAACCCTTTCAGGGCTTTTGCGGGCAGGCACAGGTGTTTGCCGGCCACGGGCGACAGCAGGCCGTTGTGCAGCTCGTAAAAGGGCACCTTCAATGTACGGCCGCCTTGCGCCGATAGCGGCGTGGGCGGGTTGGCGGGCGCCGGCCCCGGTGGGCAGGTGCGCAGGATCGGGTTGTGGTGTTTGGGGCCTTCGCCCGTGCGCAACCAGCGACGATGCACGCAGAACAGGTCCGCCATTTCGTCCAGCCGGGCCAGGGGCACGCCGCGCTTGAGCCAGTTGTTGACGTGCTGGGGCGTGACGCTGCGCTGGGCGGCGAAATCGGAAGGGGTCAGGCCACATTCGTGGAGGAGGGCTTTGAGTCTGTCACCGGATGTGTTCATGGCGGCGAGTGTAGCGGCGGGGTGCCAGCAAGGATATGAACCGGATGTTGATGGGGCTTGTGTGAAAAGCGCCTGTTTGTAGGGCGTTGGAGTAGGACTGCGTAGGATTTTTTACTCTCCCAAGCAAGTGCGCGGTTCCTGTGGGAGCGGGCGTGCCCGCGAAGAGGCCAACGCGGTGGCTGGCACCGGCTGCGCCGGTGTTCGCGGGTACGCCCGCTCCCAAAGGGATCGCGCCAGCATTTAGAATTTGAGCAAGGCAGTTGCTCCCACAAAAGTGCTGCGCAGGCAGGTCATCCAGTGTCAGGGCGACCAGCCATCCATCAGGCATAAAAAAACCCCGCCGAGGCGGGGTTCTTCATGCAACCGGCATCAGCCCTTGTAGGCAGCAACCGATTTGGTGATCGCGGCGCGGGCGGCGTCAGCGCCTTCCCAGCCTTCGATCTTGACCCACTTGCCCTTCTCGAGATCTTTGTAGTTGGCAAAGAAGTGCTCGATCTGCTGGATCAGCAGGGCTGGCAGGTCGGTGTATTCCTTCACGTCGACGTACAGCTGCGACAGCTTGTCGTGAGGAACAGCGATGACCTTGGCGTCGCCGCCGCCGTCGTCGGTCATGTTCAGCACGCCGACCGGACGGGCGCGGATAACCGAACCTGGGGCTACCGGGTAAGGGGTAACGACCAGCACGTCCAGCGGATCACCGTCATCGGCCAGGGTGTTCGGGATGAAGCCGTAGTTGGCTGGGTAGAACATCGGGGTAGCCATGAAACGGTCGACGAACAGGGTATCGCTGTCCTTGTCGATCTCGTATTTGATCGGCGCGTGGTTGGCCGGGATCTCGATGGCGACGTAGATGTCGTTCGGCAGGTCTTTGCCCGCCGGAATCTTGCTGTAGCTCATTGGGCAGTGCCCCCGTGTTTGACCAAAAAAGTGGCGGCGATTATAGGCACATTCTGCATGGGCATGCCACGCCTGGCCTGATGTGCGGCCCCGTCAGGCGTGGCTTTCGCGGTATTCCGGGTGTTCGGCCTGCAGCCGGCACAGGCGCGCCAGCGGGTCTTGGCGGTAGAACAGCGACAACTGGCGGTAGACCTGTGGATAAGCCTGTTGCAGCAGGTCGGGAGCACTAAAGAAGTACTCGCTGGTTACGGCAAAGAATTCTGCGGGGTTCTCTGCGGCATATGGATCGATGGCGGTTTCGGCGTCGGGGTTGGCGTCCAGCTGGCGGTTGAGGTCGTCATAGGCCTGTTGCATGGCGGTTGCCCATTCATCCACGGGCATGCCGCTGTGCAGCGGCGGCAGGCCGTTGGCATCACCATTGAGCATGTCGAGCTTGTGCGCCAGTTCATGGATGACCAGGTTGTAGGCCTCCCAGCCACCACTGGCCAGCACGCCGCTCCAGGCGAGGATGATCGGGCCCTGCTGCCAGGCTTCGCCGCTGTGCTCACCGTCCCACACGTGCTCCACGCCACTGGCATCGCGGTGGCGCTGGGGGCTCTTGAAATCGTCGGGGTAGAGGATGATTTCGTGGAAACCCTGGTACCAGTTCAGCTCGCCCAGGTGCAGCAGCGGCAACTGCGCCTGGGCCGCCAGCAACAGGCGCTGCTCGTCATCCGGCTCGACGCCGGGCAGGCAGGTGAGGTGCTTGTCGAGCAGGAACAGGATGCAGGCTTCACGCAGCCAGCGATCCTCTTCGTCAGTGATGCCGTCCAGCATTGGCAGGCGCTCGCGCACGGCCTGCCATTGCTGGGGGGTGATGGGATAGCGCGCCAGGGTGCGCTTGCGCCGCCAGGCGCTGAACGACCACATCGGCAAGTTTCAGTGCGCTTTGGCCGTGCGGCCCAGACGGCCACGCAGCAGGCCGAGGATCATCGGTACCAGCGACAGGATGATGATGCCCACCACCATCAGCGACAGGTGCTGTTTGATGAATGGCACGTTGCCGAAGAAGTAGCCCAGGGTCACCAGGCCGCCGACCCACAGTAGCGAACCGGCGACGCTGAAACCGAGGAAGCGCGGGTAGTGCATGTGGGCGATGCCGGCGACGAACGGCGCAAAGGTGCGCAGGATGGGCAGGAAGCGCGCCATGGTCACGGTCTTGCCGCCGTGGCGTTCATAGAAGTCGTGGGTACGCTGCAGGTAGTCGCGACGGAAGATCTTCGAGTTGGGGTTGTTGAACAACCGCTCGCCCGTCGTGCGGCCGATCACATAGTTGGTGCTGTCGCCGAGGATCGCGGCGGCCATCAGCAGGCCGGCCAGCAGCAACGGGTCCATGCCGCCACCGGCGGCCACGGCGCCGGCAATGAACAGCAGCGAATCGCCAGGCAGGAAGGGCATGACCACCAGCCCGGTTTCACAGAAGATCACGGTGAAGAGGATGGCGTAGATCCAGGGACCGTAGTTGGTGACCAGCAGATCGAGGTAGGCATCGAGATGCAGGATAAGGTCCAGCGGGTTGAAATCCATGTACAGCACCTGTGTTCTTGGGCGTAGGCTCGGTTACCTGCGGATGGGTAAATTTTCACACACGACAGGTGGGCCATTATACGGCTAAGTCAGGATCATGCCCGGGGAGTTTGTAGCGGGGGGTTACGGCAGGGGGTATTCCTGTACCGGCCCTTTCGCGGGCATGCCCGCTCCCACAGGGATATCACTGCTTCCTAAGGCTGTGCTGTACCTGTGGGAGCGGGCGAGCCCGCGAAAGGGCCGGTACAGGTCAATCCTGGCTGATCGGCAGGATATAGCTCTTGAACTCGTTATCCTCACGAAACCCGATGGATTCGTAAGTCTTGTGCGCTACCTCATTGTCCGCGCTGGTCGACACCCGCATGCGCACGGCGTTGGTTTCCTTGGCCATTTTCTTCGCCTCGCGCATCAGGTGGTCGGCCACCAGCATGCGCCGCGAGTCCTCGGCCACGTAGATATCGTTGAGAATCCATACCCGCTTCAGCGACAGCGACGAGTAGCTCGGGTACAGCTGGCAGAAGCCCAGCAGCTTGCCGTCATCATCATCGGGTAGCGCCAGGTAGATCACCGACTCATCCCGCTTCAGGCGCTTTTCCAGGAAGCTGCGCGAACTGTCGGGGTAGGGTAGCTGCCCATAGAACTCGCGGTATTTGACGAACATCGGCGTAAGCAGATCGAGGTGTTCCAGGGTTGCCTTGATGATGCGCATGTGCGGCCCTCAGAGTCCATTAGGGGAAACAGCGGATTGCCAGCAGCTTTCAAAGGCATGCTGCCCAATGCTTGGCGCAAGTGCAATCCGCCTTCCGTGACATGTTTTTTATCCTTTGCCGAGCAGGAAGTTACCTTTCTGGCAGGTGCTGTTTTCGCTCTCCAGGCTATGGACCTCGGCCTCGTCCTTCAGATTCACCCCGGAAAGCTGGCGCCGGCAGGCTTCGCGCATCAAGTACAGCAAGCGGTGCGCCGCCATGCCATAACTCAGGCCCTCCAGGCGGATGTTGGAAATGCAGTTGCGGTAGGCATCGGTCAGGCCGATCTTTGGCGCATAGGTGAAGTACAGGCCAAGGCTGTCGGGCGAGCTGAGCCCCGGGCGTTCGCCGATCAGCATCACCGTCATCCGTGCGCCCAGCAGCTCACCAACCTCGTCGGCCACTGCCACGCGGCCCTGCTGCACCAGCACCACCGGGGCGCTGGTCCAGCCGTCGGCGGCGGCCTGTTCCTCGAAGCGCGCCAGGAACGGCAGGGTGTGGCGGTGCACGGCCAGCGCCGATAGGCCGTCAGCGACGACGATGGCCAGGTCGATCCCGCCGGGGTTGGCCTGGGCATGCTGGCGCAGCACGGCAACCGAATCTTCGCTCAGCCGTCGCCCCAGGTCCGGGCGTTGCAGGTACTGGTTGCGGTCGCTGGCGGCGCTGTGCAGCACCAGGCTTTCGCGCCCGCGGTCACTCAGCTGGGTAGCCAGGCCGGCATGGTCGAAGGCCAGGTGCACGGCATCGCGTGCCTGGGCGTGGGCAAACTGGAAGTCCAGCTGCGCACCGGTCGGCAGGCTGGTGCCGGTGCGGCCCAGGGCTATGCGCGCCGGGGTCAGGTTGCGCAGGGCCAGCCAAGGGTTGTCGGGGGTAGGCGTGCGGTGGTCCATGGTCATCCCTATGCAAGCTGTGCCAAGGCCTGGCGGAAGGCCGGCGGCAGGTTGTCACCAAAGCGCACCCGGCCATCGGCCTGGGTGAAGATGCCGGTGCGGGCCAGCCATGCCTCGAATTCCGGCCCGGGCTTCAGGCCCAGGGTCTGGCGTGCATACAGCGCGTCGTGGAACGAGGTGGTCTGGTAGTTGAGCATGATGTCGTCGGAGCCTGGGATGCCCATGATGAAGTTGATCCCGGCCACGCCCAGCAGGGTCAACAAGGTGTCCATGTCGTCCTGGTCGGCTTCGGCGTGGTTGGTGTAGCAAATGTCGCAACCCATCGGCACTCCCAGCAGCTTGCCGCAGAAGTGGTCTTCGAGGCCGGCGCGGATGATCTGCTTGCCGTTGTACAGGTATTCGGGGCCGATGAAACCGACCACCGTGTTGACCAGGAACGGTTTGAAGTGGCGGGCCACGGCATAGGCGCGGGTTTCACAGGTCTGCTGGTCGACGCCGTGGTGGGCGTTGGCCGACAGCGCGCTGCCCTGGCCGGTTTCGAAGTACATCAGGTTCTGCCCGAGGGTGCCGCGTTTCAGCGAAAGGCCTGCTTCGTAGCCTTCCTGCAGCACGTTCAGGTTGATGCCGAACCCGGCGTTGGCCGCTTCGGTGCCGGCGATGGACTGGAATACCAGGTCCAGTGGCACGCCACGGTTGATCGCCTCGATCGAGGTGGTGACGTGGGTCAGCACGCAGGCCTGGGTGGGGATGTCGTAGCGCTGGATGATGGCGTCGAGCATCTCCAGCAGGGCGCAGATCGAGGCGATGCTGTCGGTGGCCGGGTTGATGCCGATCATGGCGTCGCCGTTGCCGTACAGCAGGCCGTCGAGAATGCTGGCGGCGATGCCGGCCGGCTCGTCGGTCGGGTGGTTGGGCTGTAGCCGGGTCGACAGGCGCCCGCGCAGGCCCATGGTGCCACGGAACCGGGTGACCACGCGGATCTTCTGTGCCACCAGCACCAGGTCCTGCACGCGCATGATCTTCGACACCGCTGCAGCCATTTCTGGCGTCAGCCCGGGTGCCAGGCTGCGCAGGCTGTCCTCGTTGGCCTCTTCGCTCAGCAGCCAGTCGCGCAGGCCACCCACGGTCAGGTGGCTGACCGGGGCGAAGGCCTGGGCGTCGTGAGTGTCGATGATCAGGCGCGTGACTTCATCATCTTCGTAAGGGATCAGCGCTTCGTTGAGGAAATGCGTCAGCGGGATATTGGCCAGGGCCATCTGCGCGGCGACCCGTTCGCCATCATTGCTGGCCGCGACGCCCGCCAGGTAGTCCCCCGAGCGGGCGGGGCTGGCCTTGGCCATCACTTCCTTGAGGCTGTCGAAGCGGTAGACCAGGTGGCCGACCGTGTGTACGAAACTTGCCATACAGACTCTCCAGAGCCGCGGGTTGCCCCGCGGCGGGTGGCGGCGATCAGTGCAAGGCCTTTTCGGCCTTCTGGATCGCGGCGAATTCCTCTTCCGGTGTACCCGCGACCAGGTGGTGGCGGCTGTAGAAAGCAAAGTAGGCAATTAATACCGCATAGATCACTGCGGCGCCAATCACCACCCGTGGGTCTACCAGGAAACCGGCGACCACAGCGATGCAGGCCAGTACCAGTGCCAGGCCCGAGGTGAAGATGCCACCAGGGGTGCGGTATGGGCGCTCCATCTTCGGCCGACGGATGCGCAGGGTGATGTGCGCGGCCATCATCAGCACGTACGACAGGGTAGCGCCGAACACCGCCACCAGGATCAGCAGGTCACCTTGGCCAGTCAGCGACAGGGCAAAGCCAATGATCCCGGGGATGATCAAGGCCAGTACCGGGGCCTTGCTCTTGTTGGTTTCCGACAGCTTGCGCGGCAGGTAACCGGCGCGGGACAGGGCGAAGATCTGCCGGGAGTAGGCGTAGATGATCGAGAAGAAGCTGGCGATCAGCCCGGCCAGGCCGACCAGGTTGACGAAGCCGCCCATCCAGGTGCTACCGCCGTAGGCTTTGGACAATGCTTCCACCAGCGGGTTGCCGGACGCTTTCAGTGCTTCGGAGCCTGCGCCGCCAGGGCCGACCACCAGGATCAGCAGGGCGAAGGCCAGCAACACCAGCATGGCGCCGATCAGGCCGCGTGGCAGGTCACGCTTGGGGTTCTTGGTTTCTTCGGCAGCCAGCGGCACGCCCTCTACGGCAAGGAAGAACCAGATGGCATAGGGGATGGCCGCCCACACGCCAACATAACCGAACGGCAGGAAGCTGCTGGCGCCCACAGCGTCCGTTTTGGCGATGTCGAACAGGTTGGCTGCATCAAAATGGGGCACCATGCTCACCAGGAACACGGCCAGAGCGATGGCTGCGATGGCGGTGATGATGAACATCAGCTTCAACGCCTCACCCACGCCAAAGATGTGGATGCCGATGAACACGATGTAGAACGCCAGGTAGATCATCCAGCCGCCGATGCCGAACAGTGACTGGCAGTAGGCGCCGATGAACACGGCGATGGCGGCGGGGGCGATAGCGTACTCGATGAGGATCGCCGTGCCGGTGAGGAAGCCGCCCCAGGGGCCGAAGGCGCTGCGGGCAAAGCCGTAGCCGCCGCCTGCGGTGGGGATCATCGACGACAGCTCGGCCAGCGAGAAGCACATGCACAGGTACATGGTGGCCATCAGCAGGGTGGCGAGGAACATGCCGCCCCAGCCGCCCTGGGCCAGGCCGAAGTTCCAGCCGGCATAGTCGCCGGAGATGACGTAGGCCACGCCCAGGCCGACCAGCAGGACCCAGCCGGCGGCGCCTTTTTTCAATTCACGTTGCTGGAAATAGTCCGAGCCAACTTTTTCGAAGTCGACGGAAGAGCCTGCCGGCGAGCCGGCGGAATGATCGCTTGGCATAGATTCACCTGTTGTTTTTCTTGGTGGCCGGACGGGTTCCGGGCCGATGGTGATGGGTACTGCAGGAAGCGAGCCAGAGCGGTTGGTGCTCTGGATATTGTGTTTGCAGGTCCGGCCTCATCGCCGGCAAGCCGGCTCCCACAGGTACTGCACAGGTCTGGAATCCCCTGCGATCCCTGTGGGAGCTGGCTTGCCGGCGATGGGCTGCAAAGCAGCCCCGAGGCCATCCCAGGTTTAGAAGAAGCCCAACGGATTGATGTCGTAGCTCACCAGCAGGTTCTTGGTCTGCTGATAGTGGTCAAGCATCATCTTGTGCGTCTCACGCCCGACCCCCGACTTCTTGTAGCCACCGAACGCGGCATGCGCCGGGTACAGGTGGTAGCAGTTGGTCCACACGCGGCCAGCCTTGATCCCACGGCCCATGCGGTAGGCACGGTTGATGTCGCGGGTCCACACGCCGGCACCCAGGCCGAACTCGGTGTCGTTGGCGATTGCCAGGGCTTCGGCTTCGTCCTTGAAGGTGGTGACGCTGACCACCGGGCCGAAGATTTCTTCCTGGAACACGCGCATCTTGTTGTTGCCCTTGAGCAGGGTCGGCTGGATGTAGTAACCGGTGGCCAGCGAGCCCTCCAGTTTTTCGACCTTGCCGCCGGTCAGCAACTCGGCGCCTTCCTTCTGGGCGATGTCGAGGTACGACAGGATCTTCTCGAACTGCTGTTGCGAGGCCTGGGCGCCGACCATGGTGTCGGTGTCCAGCGGGTCGCCGCGCTTGATCTGCAGCACCTTCTTCATCACCACTTCCATGAACTGCGGGTAGATCGACTCCTGCACCAGTGCCCGTGACGGGCAGGTGCATACCTCGCCCTGGTTGAAGAACGCCAGCACCATGCCTTCGGCCGCCTTCTCGATGAAGCTTGGCTCGGCTTGCATGATGTCTTCGAAATACACGTTCGGTGACTTGCCGCCCAGTTCGACGGTGGACGGGATGATGTTCTCGGCGGCGCATTTCATGATGTGCGAGCCAACCGGGGTCGAGCCGGTGAAGGCGATCTTGGCGATGCGCTTGCTGGTGGCCAGTGCTTCACCGGCTTCGCGGCCAAAGCCTTGCACCACGTTGAGCACGCCTTTTGGCAGCAGGTCACCGATCACTTCCAGCAGCACGGTGATGCCCAGCGGGGTCTGTTCGGCCGGCTTGAGCACCACGCAGTTGCCGGCGGCCAGTGCCGGGGCAAGCTTCCAGGCGGCCATCAGGATCGGGAAGTTCCACGGGATGATCTGCCCGACCACGCCCAGCGGCTCGTGGATGTGGTACGCCACGGTGCCTTCGTTGATTTCCGCGGCGCCGCCTTCCTGGGCGCGGATGCAGCCAGCGAAGTAGCGGAAGTGGTCGACCGCCAGCGGAATGTCGGCATTTAGGGTTTCGCGGATCGGCTTGCCGTTGTCCCAGGTTTCGGTAATGGCCAGCAGTTCGAGGTTCTGCTCGATACGGTCGGCGATCTTCAGCAGAACGTTGGAGCGGTCCTGCACTGAAGTGCGGCCCCAGGCGTCGGCCGCAGCGTGGGCTGCATCCAGGGCTTTATCGATGTCTTCGGCAGTGGAGCGAGGGAATTCAGCGATCAGCTTGCCATTCACCGGGGAGGTATTTTCGAAGTACTGCCCCTTTACCGGAGGAACGAACTCACCACCGATGTAGTTGCCGTAGCGGCTCTTGAAGGAAACCTTCGCGCCTTCGGTACCGGGATGTGCGTAACGCATGGTGTGTCTCCTGGCTATTGTGTTTGTTAGGGAGTTGGAAAGCGTAGAGCAAAGGTTGGGCCAGCGTTTCGAGCGCCAGGAAAATCAATGACTTGGCTCGGTTCTTTGGGCCTGGCCCACGATCTCTGTGCCAGCGCCGGTACGCGCGGGGGTGACACTTTGTGCCATTTGCGACACGTAACCGGAGGGTGCATTGCAAAGCCTTCCCGGGTGGAGGATGCTGGCGGGACTCTCTATCTGCGGAGAACTACAACAATGCAGAGCAATCATTTCAGTCGCCATGCCCAGCAAGTCCATACCGTCGCCCATGGTGGGGCCGGAGAGGGTGGCAGTGACCCGTCCATCGCCCGCTCCTGGCTGCGCTGCCTGGAGGACTACCACCTCGACCCGTCGGTGATCGAGGCTCCGGTGGTGCTCGAGCATGGGCGCCTGCTGGAAAGCCGCGAGCGCCTGCGCCAGGTGCTGCAGATTGCCGACCATGAAATGAACAGCCTGCACCAGCAGCTTTCCGGGGCCGGCCATGCGGTGCTGCTGACCGATGCCCGTGGGGTGATCCTCAATTGCGTCAGCGCGCCGACCGAGCGGCGCAGCTTCGAGCGTGCCGGGCTGTGGCTGGGCGCTGACTGGAGCGAGGCGCGCGAGGGCACCAACGGCATCGGCACCTGCCTGGTCGAGCGCCAGGCGCTGACCATCCACCAGAACGAGCACTTCCGTGGCCGCCACACCGGCCTGACCTGCTCGGCCAGCCCGGTGTTCGACCCGCATGGCGAGTTGCTTGCAGTGCTGGATGTGTCTTCGGCGCGGCCCGACGTTTCCCGGCAGAGCCAGTTCCACACCATGGCTTTGGTCAACCTGTCGGCGAAGATGATCGAAAGCTGCTACTTCCTGCGCCATTTCGAACAGCAATGGCTGCTGCGTTTTCACCTGCAGGCCGAGTCGGTCGGCCTGTTCAGCGAAGGCCTGCTGGCGTTCGACGGTGACGGGCGCATCTGCGCCGCCAACCAGAGTGCGCTGAACCTGCTGGGCACGGTGCGTGGTGGCGTGCTGGGCAAACCGCTGGAACGCTTTTTCGCTTGCAGCCACGACGAACTGTTCAGCCGCGCCACGCCCAGCGGCAGCACGGCCTGGCCGCTGCATACCCTGGACGGGCGCCAGGTGTTCGCCAGCCTGCGTGGCCAGGCGCGCGCACCGGTGTGGTCGGTACCAGCCGCCCAGCCGCGGCCCACGCGGGAAGTGGAGCCGCTTATCTGCCTGCTCGACCCCGCCTTGCAAAACGACTTCCGCCGCAGCGTGCGGGTGTTCGAGCGCGATGTGCCGCTGTTGCTGCGCGGCGAGACCGGCTGTGGCAAGGAGGCTTTTGCCCAGGCCGTGCACCAGGCCAGCGAGCGGCGCGGCAAGCCGTTCGTCGCCATCAACTGCGCCTCGATCCCGGAAAGCCTGATCGAGAGCGAACTGTTCGGCTATCGCGGCGGCAGCTTTACCGGTGCACGCAAGGAAGGCATGCGCGGCAAGCTGCTGCAGGCCGATGGCGGCACCTTGCTGCTGGACGAGATTGGCGACATGCCACTGGCCCTGCAAACCCGCCTGCTGCGCGTGCTGGAGGAGCGCCAGGTGGTGCCGATCGGTGGCGAGCCGCAGGCGGTCGACGTGCGCATTGTCAGCGCTACTCACCGTGACCTGCTGGAACGGGTGGAGCAGGGCAGTTTCCGCGAGGACCTGTATTACCGGCTGAATGGCCTGGAAGTGGCATTGCCTGCGGTGCGCGAGCGCAGTGACAAGGCGCAGTTGCTGGACTTTCTGCTGCGTCAGGAGGCGCAGGGAGAACCGATCGATATCGAGCCCAGGGCGCGGCAGGCACTGCTCGACTTCGCCTGGCCGGGCAACGTGCGGCAGATGCGCAACGTGCTGCGTACCCTGGTGGCACTTTGCGAAGACTCTCGCATCGTGTTCCCGGATCTCCCAGCCATTGTTCGCGAGGGCTTCGCCCTCGATCGCCGGCAAGCCAGCTCCCACCTCGATCGCAGTGGCTTCAGGCCATGTGCAATCCCTGTGGGAGCCGGCTTGCCGGCGATAGGGCCAGAGCAGGTAGCACAAGACAGTTGCTCCCTCAGGGTGAATGGGGCTTTCGAAGCTGGCGCTATACCCGTGGGAGCTGGCTTGCCGGCGACAGGGTCTGCCGCATTGGAGGACGCCGAGCGCCATGCGCTGTTGGCGACCCTGGAGGCAAAACACTGGCACCTCACCCGTGTCGCCGAGCACTTGGGCATCAGCCGCAATACCTTGTATCGAAAACTGCGCAAACACGGCATCACCAGGGCCGACTGAGCGAAACATCTGGTGCGATTTGTCGCGCCCTGGGCTACCCTGCCTCGATGTTTTGCGAGGTCGACCATGCATATTCACATTCTCGGTATTTGCGGCACTTTCATGGGCTCGCTGGCGGTGCTGGCCAAGGAACTTGGCCACCGCGTCACCGGCTCGGACGCCAACGTCTATCCCCCGATGAGCACCCAGCTTGAAGCCCAGGGCATCGAGCTGACCCAAGGCTATGACCCGGCCCAGCTGGACCCGGCGCCAGATCTGGTGGTCATCGGCAACGCCATGTCGCGTGGCAACCCGGCGGTGGAGTACGTGCTGAACAAGGGCCTGCCCTATGTTTCCGGCCCGCAGTGGTTGGCCGACCACGTGTTGCAGGGCCGCTGGGTGCTGGCCGTTGCCGGTACCCACGGCAAGACCACTACCAGCAGCATGCTGGCCTGGGTGCTGGAACACGCTGGCATGAGCCCGGGCTTCCTGATTGGCGGTGTGCCGCAGAACTTCTCGGTGTCGGCGCGCCTTGGCGATACGCCGTTCTTCGTGGTCGAAGCCGACGAGTACGACAGCGCCTTCTTCGACAAGCGCTCGAAGTTCGTCCACTACCACCCGCGCACGGCGATCCTCAACAACCTTGAGTTCGACCATGCGGACATCTTCCCCGACCTGGCCTCGATCGAGCGGCAGTTCCACCACCTGGTGCGCACCATCCCTAGCGAAGGCCTGGTCATCCATCCCACCACCGAGCAGGCGCTGGAGCGAGTGATCGGTATGGGTTGCTGGACCCCGGTGCAGACCACCGGTGAAGGAGGCCAGTGGCAAGCCCGTCTGCTCAGCCCCGACGGCTCGCGCTTCGAAGTGCTGTTCGACGGCGAAGCGCAGGGCGTGGTGGACTGGGCGCTGACTGGCCAGCACAACGTCGCCAACGCCCTGGCTACCCTCGCAGCGGCGCGCCATGTAGGCGTGGTGCCAGCCATGGGCATCGAAGGCCTGAGCGCCTTCAAGAGCGTCAAGCGGCGTATGGAGAAGGTTGCCGAAGTGCAGGGCGTGACCATCTACGATGACTTCGCCCACCACCCGACCGCCATCGCCACCACCCTAGACGGCCTGCGCAAGCGCGTTGGCGAAGCCCCGGTGATCGCCGTGATCGAGCCGCGCTCCAACTCGATGAAGCTCGGTGCCCACCGTGACGGCCTGCCGGAAAGCGTCAACGACGCCGACCAGGTGATCTGGTACGCCCCGGCCAACCTTGGCTGGGACCTGGCTGCCACCGCCGCGCAATGCAAAGTGCCCAGCGTGGTGGCCGACAGCCTCGAAGCGATCATCGAGCGGGTCAAGGGCCAGGCCCGCCCAGGTACCCATGTGGTGATCATGAGCAACGGCGGCTTCGGCGGCCTGCACGGCAAGCTGGCCGAGGCACTGAAGTGAGCGGGCCGGAACGCATCACCCTGGCCATGACGGGCGCCTCTGGTGCCCAGTATGGCCTGCGCCTGCTCGACTGCCTGGTGCGTGAGGACCGCGAGGTGCACTTCCTGATCTCCAAGGCCGCGCAACTGGTGATGGCCACCGAGACGGACGTGGTGCTGCCGGCCAAGCCACAGGCGATGCAGGCCTTCCTCACCGAATATACCGGCGCTGCCGACGGGCAGATCCGCGTGTATGGCAAGGAAGACTGGATGTCGCCGGTGGCCTCGGGCTCCGGCGCCCCGGCGGCAATGGTCGTGGTGCCCTGTTCCACCGGCACGTTGTCGGCGATTGCCACCGGTGCCTGCAACAACCTGATCGAACGTGCTGCTGACGTTACCCTCAAGGAGCGCCGCCAACTGATCCTGGTGCCGCGCGAGGCGCCGTTCTCCACCATCCACCTGGAGAACATGCTCAAGCTGTCGCAGATGGGCGCGGTGATCCTGCCGGCGGCGCCGGGCTTTTATCACCAGCCGCAGACCATCGACGACCTGGTCGACTTCGTGGTGGCGCGCATTCTCAACCTGCTGAACATTCCCCAGGACATGTTGCCGCGCTGGGGTGAGCACCACTTCGGGGTGGATGATTGAAGCGAGCGCTGGTGGGCTTGCTGGCGCTGGTGCTGCTCGGTGGCTGCGCCACGGTGCGCACGCTGGATGCCAACAAACCCGGGGCACCGGTGGTGTATGCCGGTACCCGGCTGGACTTGTATGTGATCAATGGCGGGTGCTGCCCGCGGGATCGTTACGGGGCTGAGGCGCCAGCGTATCCGGGGCTGGACCTGCCGGGTAGCATGTTGCTCGATACCTTGTTGCTGCCGTTGTCGTTGCTGACAGCGGCCGGTGTAGGCTTCCAGGCCACTGGTGGCCTGTAAGGGCCCTTTCGCGGGTAAACCCGCTCCTACAGGATCTGTGTAATCTTCTTGTGATCACTGTGCCTGTGGGAGCGGGCGTGCCCGCGAAGAGGCCATCACAAGTGAAGCCTACTTCTTGCCCAACCTGCGCAACTCATCCGACTCCACAATCCGCACCCCGTCCTCTTCCTCCAGCGCCAGCCGCCACAGCGCCCGGGCCAAGGTACAAGCCTCGATCCCCCGATACTTCCCGGGGATCAGCCTGGCAAACGGCGAAGCCAACTGTTCGCCGAGCCGCGGCTCGACCCGCTCACCCAGCAGCAACGACGGCCGCACGATGGTCAGCTGCGGCCAATCCTGAGCCTTGAGTGCCTCCTCCATCTCACCCTTGACCCGGTTGTAGAAAATCGACGATTTCGGGTCGGCGCCCAATGCACTGACCACCAGCAGATGCCGCGCGCCCAACTCCCGGGCACGCTTGCTGAAAGCCACCACCATGTCCAGGTCCACCGCGCGGAAGGCCGATTCGGAACCGGCCTGCTTCAGCGTGGTGCCCAGGCAGCAATAGGCGATATCGACCCGCCCACCCAGTTGTGGAAGGAACACAGCCGGGTCGCCTACCGGGTTTTCCAGGTGCGGGTGCTCGGCCAATGGCCGGCGGGTAGGCGCCAGTACGCGAGTGATGGTGGGCTCGTTGAGCAGGCGGTCGAGCAGGTGTTCACCTGTCAGACCCGTGGCACCGGCAAGCAGGACATGCTGAGGCGTCAAATACATGATGTCTCTCCCTTGTTACACACAAGCTTAGTGGCTGCCGGGCGTTTGCGCCTGTTCCCCCACGTTGGCCTGTGCGGCGTTACGCAATGCTTCTTCGGCCTGTTGCCGGCGCAGGTGCTGCCAGTGCTCAAGCACCTTCGGCGGCGCCCACAGCTGCGGTTCGGAGGCCTCGAAACCTTCCCTTTGTTCTCTTTCGGCAACGCTGGCGCGCGCCAGTTCAAACGCCTGTTTCAGGTCGTCGGTCTGGTTCAGCGCTTCGGCGAACAAGGCATCGCCGAAATAGGTGAAATCGGCTTCTTCCGAGCAACCGAAAGACACGCGGTCGGCCCGGGCGGCGGTCATGATCAGCGTGCGCTCATCTTTGAGCGGCGTGATGTAGCCCCCTGAATAGCAGGCGGATATGACAATCACCTTGTCGCGGTTCTTCAGCGGTGCCAGCGCGCTCGCCAGCTCGTCGGCAGACAGATCGGCCAGCTGCAGGCGCGGTTGGTCGAGTACCAGCTGATGGTCCTGGCTGCCATGACTGGTGAGATAGATGAACACCAGGTCTTCGGGGCCGCTGCGCTCGGCCAGGGTGCGGGCGGCGCGGGTCAGGTTTTCGCGTGTGGCCATGGCTCGGGTGGTCATGTGGTCGCGGTGGTTGACCAGGGTCACCTGGCCACTGGCGCCAAAGCGCACCTTGAGCATGTTGCTGACATAGTCGGCTTCGCGCATGAACACGCTCTGCTGGCCATCGCCGGCCACCACCAGGCTGTATAGCTGAACTGGTGGCGCCGAGCGCGGTACCCGGGCCAGCGCTTCATCCAGCAAACGGCCCTGGTTGAGCAGCGCCAGGTCCAGCGGGTCGGGCAGCAGCTTGCCGTTCTGGTCGCGTACGCGCACGCCGTTGCTCCAGGTGCCACTTTCGACCTTGCCGTTGGCCAGGATCAGCCGGCCCTGGCCGTGGTAGGCATCGTTGAGAAAGCCACCGATGTACTTGCTGCCGTCGGCCAGCTGCAGGCTGCCCTGGCCCGACAGGCGCCAGTCGGCGAAGGTGCCTTTGTAGTGGCTGCCATCGCTGCCCAGCAGTTCGCCTTCGCCAACCAGCGAGCCGTCCTTGAATTCGCCGATCCACACATCACCATCGGCATTTTCGTAGCGGCCACGGCCTTCCAGGCGGTTGTCCTTGAACTCGCCGATGTACTGCTCGCCGTCAACGCTGTCGTAGGTGCCGCTGCCTTCCAGCTGGCCATTGATGAAGTGGCCGCTGAACTGGTTGCCGCTGGCATCGCTGCGCACCCCGGCGCCGTTGGGCTTGCCCTTGGCGAACAGGCCCTGGTAGCGGCTGCCGTCGGCCAGTTCCAGCTCGCCGGCGCCTTCGTACAGGTCGTCCTTGAACTGGCCGCGGTAGGTCTGGTCGGCTTGCTTGAGGGTGCCTTCGCCGTCGCGGCGGCCGTGGCTGAAGGTGCCGGCATAGTGGCTGCCCGGGGTAGTCAGCTCGCCCAGCCCCTGGAACAGCCCTGCGGCGAACTGGCCGCGATACACCTCGCCGTTGCGGCCGTGCCATTCGCCCTGGCCGTGCCATTGGCCGTCCTTGAAGGTACCGGCGTACCAGCTGCCGTTGGGGTAGTCGATCCGGCCCTCGCCTTGCAACAGGCCATCGACCACCTGCCCCCGGTACCGCCCACCGTCAGGCAGGCGTGCGTCCGGCGGGAGCAGCGATTCGCCATCGCCGCAGGCGGCGAGCAGCAGGACCAGGGTGACGGGGAGCAGTGAACGCATGGCGAGAACCGGGCAATAGGTCTGCCGAGTATGACGCAGAATGGGATCCTGAAACAGCGAACGCATGTGCTGGCGCAGCTCTCGAGCCTGCACTGCATCCAAAAGCTGGCACGGAACCTGTGGGAGCGGGCGTGCCCGCGAACACCGGCGAAGCCGGTGCCATGTACCGTGTGGCTTTCTTCGTGGGTGAACCCGCTCCCACAGGTATTGCGGTGACCTTCAGCTTTGCGCAATACCTGTGGGAGCGGCTTTAGCCGCGAACACCGGCGAAGCCGGTGCCATCCACCGAGTTGCCTGATTCGCGGGCACGCCCGCTCCCACAGGTTACGTGTTGCCTTTGAGGTGCAATCAGCGCACGCCCGGCGACACGATGATCTTAACGTTCTCCTCCTTGTTGTTGACCAATTCCTCGAAGCCCAGCTCGACAATCTGCTCCAGCCCGATCCGCCCGGTCACCAGCGGGCCAATGTCCAGCCTGCCGTCAGCGATGAAGGCAATCACATCTGCAAACTCGCCGTTGTACGCCAACGCTCCCAGCACCTGCTTTTCGGTGGATACCAGTTCGAAGAAGTTGAACTCGCTAGGCTCCTCGAATATCCCCACCAACACGCACTTGCCCGCCTTGCGGATGGTGTCGATGGCCAGCTTGGCCGTGTGCTTGTTGCCGATGCATTCAAAACTCACATCCGCGCCCAGCCCGGCAGTGAGCTTGCGGATTTCCACCAGGGCGTCGCACTGGCTGGGGTCCAGCACCACGCTGGCGCCAACCTCTTTGGCCTTGGCCTTGCGCGCCGAGGACATTTCCAGGGCGATTACCTGCGCCGCGCCAGCCGCCTTGGCACACATGATGGTGCACAAACCGATGGTGCCGGCTCCAACTACCACCACCGTCTGGCCAAGCAGGCTGCCGGCCTTCTTTACCGCATGCATGCCCACCGCCAGCGGTTCGATAAGCGCCCCGGCCTCTGCCGGGAAACCCTGCGGTAGCCGATACAGCAGGTTGGCGGGCACGTTGACCAGTTCGGCAAAGGCGCCGTTGTTCATCAGGCCGGTGAAGGCCAGGCGCTCGCAGATGTTGTACAGGCCGTGGGTGCAGTAGTAGCAGGTGCCGCAATGCTGGCAGGCGTCCGCAGCCACCGGGTCACCGACGACAAAACCTTCCACGCCTTCACCCAGCTTGGCGATCTGGCCGCAGAACTCGTGGCCGAGGATGCACTGGCCCTGGATGCCGGTCAGCGGGTGCGGTGCCTCCACCGGGATGAATACCGGGCCAGCGACGTATTCGTGCAGGTCGGAGCCGCAGATGCCGCACCAGTCCACCTTGATCTGCACCCAGCCGGGCGCAGGGTCGGCCGGCAGGGGCACCTGTTCGACGCGAATATCATTGCGGCCATGCCAGACGGCGGCGCGCATGTGGGTGTGGCTCAGGTCGTTCATTGTTGTTCTCCAGGCTCACGGAAAGGGCTTAGTGCTTGCGCAGGAACGCGACCAGTTGCTGGTTGACCTGTTCGGCCGCCTCCATTTGCACCATATGGCCAGCCTCGGGCAGCACCAGCACTTCAGCCTCCAGCCCTTCGGCATGGCTGGCCGGGATGATCGCGTCCTTGCCGCCCCACACCACCAGGGCCGGGTGTTGTCCCAGCACCCCGCGCAGGTCGTGGCGCTGCCGGTCGCCGTCGGCGATGTCCGATGCCAACAGGCGCAACGCGTCGTCCACGCCTTCCAGTCGCTTGAACTTGAGCATGTCCTCCAGCATCTGCCGCGTTACCAGTACGGGGTCGGCAAACAGCTGTACCATCTGCGGTTTGAGGGCATTGCGGTTGGCGGCAGCGACGAAGCCTTGCAGGTACTGTCCGTTGATCTCCTCGCCCAGCCCGGCACTGGCCACCAGGCTCAGGCTGGCCACCCGTTGCGGCGCCAGGCGCGCCACGTTCAGGCTGACCGCGCCGCCCATGGAGTGGCCGGCCAGGTGGGCCTTGGCGATGTCCAGGTGGTCGAGCAGGGCCAGCACGGCTTCGCTCAACTCATCCAGGTCGCCCCGTTGCAGGGCCTTGGCCGACTCGCCATGGCCCGGCAGGTCGAGGGCGATTACCCGTCGCTCGGCAGCCAGCGCCGGGTGGTTGAACAGCCAGTTGTTAAGGTCGCCACCAAAACCGTGCACCAGCACCAGCGGCGTGCCGCCTTCACCCAGCTCGAACCAGCGCAACTGCCGGCCAGCCACTTCAGCCTTCTGTGGCGCCGGCCCTTGGGCTTGGTCGGCGCCACCCTCGGCGACGAACTCGGCCTGGAAGCGCTGCACCACGGCATCGATTTCGGCTTCTTCGGCTTCGCCTTCCACCACCACCGCCAGCAGGGCTCCGACCGGCAGGGTTTCATCAGGCCTGGCCACCTGACGGCGCAACACACCGCTGAACGGGGCTTCGACGCTGCTGCTGATCTTGTCGGTCTCGACGTCCAGCACCTCGTCGCCCTTGTTGATTTCGTCACCTTCCTGTTTCAGCCAGGTATCCACCCGGCCCTCGGTCATCGACAGGCCCCACTTGGGCATGGTCAGCGTATGGATCTGGCTCATGCGGCACTCCTTGCGGCTTCGATCACTTTGCGTACCGCAGCCTCGATCTTCGCCGCGTCAGGGATGTACAGGTCTTCCAGTGCATCGGAGAACGGCACAGGAGTATGCGGGGCGGTGACCATTTCGATCGGGCCCTTGAGCGCGCCGAAGGCCTTCTGTGCCACCAGCGCGCTGATGTCGGTGGCCATGGAGCAACGCGGGTTGGCTTCGTCGATCACCACCAGGCGGCCGGTCTTTTCAACGCTTTCCAGGATGCTGTCCTCATCCAGCGGGCTGGTGGTGCGCAGGTCCAGCACCTCGCAGTCGATACCCTGGCGGGCCAGGTTGTTGGCGGCCTCCAGCGCCACATGCACCATGCGGCCATAGGTGACCAGGGTCACGTCGTCGCCATCACGCAGGAAGTTGGCCTCACCGAACGGTACGGTGTACACCTCTTCCGGCACCTCTCCCTGCATGCTGTAGAGCAGCTTGTGCTCGCAGAAGATCACCGGGTCGTTGTCGCGGATCGCCTGTATCAACAGGCCCTTGGCATCGTACGGCGAGGACGGGCAGACCACCTTCAGGCCGGGAATGTGCGTCCACAGCGAGGTGAGCATCTGCGAGTGCTGGGCCGCCGCGCGCAGGCCGGCGCCGTACATGGTGCGCATCACCAGCGGGGTGACCGCCTTGCCGCCGAACATGTAGCGGAACTTGGCGGCCTGGTTGAGGATTTGGTCCAGGCAGCAGCCGGCGAAGTCGACGAACATCAGCTCGCACACCGGGCGCAGGCCCTGGGTGGCAGCACCGACGGCGGCGCCGACGTAGCCGATTTCCGACAGCGGGGCGTCGAGCACGCGCCCCGGGAACTGGTGGTAAAGGCCCTTGGTCACGCCCAGCACGCCACCCCAGGCATCATCTTCGCCGGGGGCACCGGCGCCGCCGGCAACGTCTTCGCCAATGATGAACACCGTGTTGTCGCGGCGCATTTCCTGGGCCAGGGCTTCGTTGATGGCCTGCTGGTAGCTGATCTTTCTTGCCATGGTGATTCTCCTGTTGTTCTTGTAATCCGCGGCTCAGGGGTAGGCGACGTAGACGTCGGTGAGCAGGTCGGCGGGCTGTGGCTTGGGATCGGACTTGGCGCGGCGCACGGCGTCTTCGATCAGGTCCTCGACGCGGGCGTCGATGGCGTCCAGTTGCGCAGCCGTGAGCAGGCCGGCGCGGGTGGTCTTGTTGCGGAACTGCATGAGGCAGTCGCGGGATTCGCGCAGGTTCTTCACCTCGTCCGGGGCGCGGTAGGTTTGTGCATCGCCTTCGAAATGGCCGTAGTAGCGGCTGAGCTTGACCTCGATCAGCGACGGGCCTTGCCCGGAACGCGCACGATCGATGGCAGCGCCGGCGGCCTCGTACACGGCAAAGAAGTCGAAACCGTCGATGGTGACACCGGGCATGCCGAACCCGGCCGCGCGATCGGCGATATGGTCGCAGGCAACCGACCAGGTCGAGGCGGTGGCTTCGGCGTAGCCGTTGTTCTCGGCCACGAAGATGCACGGCAGGTTCATGATCGAGGCCATGTTCATGGCTTCGAACACGGCGCCTTCGTTGGAAGCGCCATCGCCGAAGAAGGCCACCGATACATCGTCGCGGCCTTTGATCTTGGCCGCCAGCGCCGCCCCGGCCACCAGCGGAGCGCCGGCACCGACGATGCCGTTGGCGCCGAGCATGCCTTTTTCCAGGTCGGCGATGTGCATCGAACCGCCCTTGCCGCCGCACACGCCGGTCTTTTTGCCGTAGATTTCGGCCATCATGCCGTACACGTCCACACCCTTGGCGATGCAGTGGCCGTGGCCGCGGTGGGTCGAGGCGATACAGTCGCTATCGCGCAGGTGGGCCATGACTCCGGCGGCGGAAGCCTCTTCGCCGGCATACAGGTGCACGAAGCCAGGGATCTCGCCGGTGGCGAACTCGACGTGCAGGCGTTCTTCGAAGGCACGGATGGTGCGCATCACTTCATAGGCATGCAGCAGTTGTTCGGTACTGAGTTGATTGGACATCTTGTTGTTCTCCGGGGTTGTCTCAACACGGGTTTGCAGGGTGCAGCCGATGGCCACGGGGCACGGCCAGCAAGTGATGGCGGGCGGCGTGCGCCAGTACGGCCTCGACGTCCACGCTCAATGGGCCTTGGTGGTCGAGGGTGATGGTGGGGCTGTCATGCTCGGCGAATTCGATTTCGCGCTCGCCGTCCAGCGCCAGGGTGCCGCTGGCCAGGCTCAGGCGATGGGCTACGCCGGGCGTCAGGGCGCCGCTGGCGGTGATGCCGCAGCCTTGCAGCAGGCCGGGTGCCAGTGGTGCGAGCAGCGCTTGTTCGGCACCGGGGTTCAGGCGTACCCAGGCACCGTGCGGGTCCTGCCGCGAGACCGGGCACCACAGGCCGCACAGGGCCGAGAGGCCGATGGCATGGGGTTCGGCGAAACACGCGAAGACTTCGCAAAGGTCTTCGCTGCGGCTCAGTGCCCGAGCGCCGATGAAGCGCTGAGGCGACACCGCCACCTCCACCAGTGCCCATTCGGCAAGCTGTTGTTCGGGCACCTTCACCAGCAGGCGCTTGTTGCGGCGCAGGCCGATGCTGGCTGGTACCCGTCCGCTGGCAAGCAGGCCGCCGGCCAGGCCGGCGCTGGTGGCCTCGCGCAGTTCGGGGAAGGCATTGTTGGTGCCGGTGGACAAGGTCAGCAGCGGCACGTCCCCGGCCTCGGCAGCGACTGCCTTGTGGGTGCCGTCGCCGCCAAGCACGGCGATCATCGACACACCGCGCTCGACCATTTGGCGGGTGGCCAGGCGGGTATCGGCAACGGTCTGGGTCAGCGGCAGGTCGAGGATTTCGATGGCCGGCCAGTGCTGGTCATGGGCGACCGGGCCCTGGCTGGCCTTGAGCACGGCAGCGGCGATGCCGGTCATGTCGCTGGGCAGCAGCACCTGGCCGATGCCGGTAGCACCGAAGGCAGCGAGCAGGCGCTGGATCGCCGATGCCTTGTCGGTACTCGAATAGAGCCCGGCATTGGCAGTCAGGCGGCGCAGGTCGCGGCCAGAGGCAGGGTTGGCAATGATGCCGACAGTTGGGGCGGGTAGCGGCATGGCGCACCTCGTTTCTTGTTTGCCAGTGCCGGAGCAAGCGCGGTGCCAGTTTTCCTTGGGTTGGCTGAAATCACCGGGGCAGAGCGGTTTCGTTGCGCTCTGGCCGGAACGTATGGCCGGGCTGGCGAGACGCCGGGTGCCAGCTGAGGTATGGCATGGCCGAGACGCTGAGACGCTGCGTCTCAAGCCGGCCGGTAATCACGCAGTGCTTGTCGGGGCATGCCTGGAAGCGCTTAATGGCCGGACAACGATAAAAACAGCAACGAGAACCGGAGGGCCTGAATGCTTGCCGCGAACTCCCGAGCCCATGTCGACTGCGTCAGCAGGGTGCTGAAGAATGCCGACCGCCTGCCGCAGGCGCCGGTGCCACCGCTGATCCTCGATTCATGGCGCCGTTCCATGGAGCTGTACCGCCTCGATCCCGGGTCCCAGCAGGGGCCGCGCATCCTGTCCCAAAGCCTGCTCAACGAGTGCCGTGAGCGCGCCGAACTGTTCCTGCGTATCGCCAGCGATGCCGTGGCCCGCCTGCATGAGCGGGTGCGCGGTGCCGACTACTGCGTGCTGCTCACCGACGCCCTGGGGCGCACCATCGATTACCGGGTCGAGTCGGCCATCCGCAACGACTGCCGCAAGGCCGGGCTGTACCTGGGCACCTGCTGGTCGGAGGGCGAGGAGGGCACCTGCGGCGTGGCGGCGGTGTTGACCAGCAAGGCGCCGGTCACGGTGCACAAGCGCGACCACTTCCGCGCCGCGTTCATTGGCCTGACCTGTACGGCGGCACCGGTCTTCGACCCGCTGGGCGAGTTGCTGGGCGTGGTGGATGTCTCGGCCTTGCAGTCGCCGGACGACCGCCGCAGCCAGCACCTGATCCGCCAATTGGTCGAGCAGACTGCGCGCGAGATCGAAAATGCCTTCTTCATGCACAGTGCCCAGGGCCATTGGGTAATGCGTGCCCATGGCACGCCGGGCTATGTGGAAAGCCAGCCCGACTACCTGCTGGCCTGGGATGGCGATGGCCGTCTGCAGGCGATCAACAGCCTGGCGCGCCAGCGCCTGGTGGAGCATCTGGGGCGTTTGCCCGAGCACATTGGCGAGCTGTTCGACATGGATCAGCTGCGCCGCGTGAACGCATCGTCTGCGCAACGCCTGCCGGGCCTGGGTGGGCTGTACGGCCGGGTCAGCGCCCCCCGCCAGCGCCAGCGTGCGCAGCCGTTGCGCCAGGCCCAGGACGCCCGTATCGAGCAGCATCTGCGGCTGGCCACGCGGGTCAAGGACTGCAATCTGGCGGTGCTTGTGCAAGGCGAGACGGGGGCTGGCAAAGAGGTGTTCGCCCGCCAGCTGCATCAGCAAAGCCTGCGTCGCGATGGCCCGTTCGTCACCCTGAACTGCGCGGCCATCCCGGAAAGCCTGATCGAGAGCGAGCTGTTCGGCTATGTGGCCGGGGCCTTCACCGGGGCTTCCAGCAAAGGTATGCAGGGGCTGTTGCAGCAGGCCGATGGCGGCACGCTGTTCCTCGACGAAATCGGTGACATGCCGCTGAACCTGCAAACCCGGTTGCTGCGCGTGCTGGCGGAGGGTGAAGTGGCGCCGCTGGGCGCGGCGCGGCGGGAGCGGGTGGATATCCAGGTGATTTGCGCGACCCACCGCGATTTGGCGGCGATGGTGGAGGATGGGCGTTTTCGCGAGGATCTTTACTTCCGCCTGGCCAATGCCCGCTTCGAATTGCCGCCGCTGCGCGAGCGTGAGGACCGCTTGGGGTTGATTCACCAGTTGCTGGCCGAGGAAGCCGAGGCCTGCGGAGTCGAGGTGGTGTTGGCGGATGATGCGCTGCAGGCGCTGCTGGTTTACCGCTGGCCGGGGAATTTGCGCCAGCTGCGGCAGGTGTTGCGCTATGCCTGTGCGGTGAGCGATGACGGGCGGGTGCAGGTGCAGGACCTGCCGCAGGAGGTGCGCGGCGAGATGGTCGCTTCGGCAGAAAGCAGCATGTCCTGTCCGGCCCGGCAGTTGCTGCTGGATGCGCTGATCCGCCATCGCTGGAAGCCGGCCGATGCGGCGCGGGCTCTGGGAATATCGCGGGCAACCTTGTACCGGCGGGTGCATGAGCACCACATCGAGATGCCGCGGATGAAGGGGTAGGACCCGGGGGCTGCTTTGCAGCCCAATCGCCGGCAAGCCAGCTCCCACCTCGACCGCATAGACCTCAAGCCGTGTGCAATCCCTGTGGGAGCTGGCTTGCCGGCGATGAGGCCCTGACAGGCAATAAAAAACCCCGGAACAAGTCCGGGGTTTTCAGTACATCACACTACGCGATCACTCCTGGCTCCCACCTCGACCGCATAGACCTCAAGCCGTGTG
>NZ_JBKGFP010000131.1:0-34548 GCF_046557535.1 Pseudomonas sp. S1(2024) | reverse complement strand
ATGAGCATCAGCAAAGCCATCCACATCGCCATGCAGGAAGAGATCCCCAACACCTACGGCACCTGCAATGCCTGCGAACGCTCCGGCCTGCCGATTCTACTGCTGCGCGAGGCCTACGCCCCACGCCCGGACACAGGGCGCCCCTATCGCCTGGCAGACGACAGCGAAATCATCTTCCACCCGATGCACACCGACCAATTGCGCCTCCTGCGCCAAGGTTATGTCTACGTACTGCTCGACCAGGAAATCTGGCAGGCCTACGAAGTAGCGGCGGAAGGTACCTTGCAGCGTTTTCCGGTATCGCAGATGCCCTTTGGGCCACCCAGGTCTTTACCCAAGGTATGCGCCACCGAAGGCCACGATGTGATCGCCTCGTTCATCAACATCGATACCCTGCTCTACCGCAAGGCCTGGATCGCCTTCGCCAACGACCCCTGGCCCCGTGCGGTACTCGACCGCTATCGGCAAGGCATCGCCGACAGTGACCCAGGCACCCTCGCCCGCTTCGTCGAGGTGGACCTGAACACCGCACGCAACGACCCTGCCAGCCTCGGCATCGCCATGACCGACAGCTTCCGCTTCGGCCTGGAACAGGTGCTGGAGTTCTCCACCTTTTCTTCTGCCAGGTTTACCAGCGTTCATGGCTTTTACAGCCGCCTGGGCCGCTGGCATGAAACCCGCACGCATGTGCGCAATGTCATCGAGCAGGAACAACTGCCCAATGGCGTGCTGGCGCTGACGCTGCCCGACCCGGTCGGCATGGTCATGGAGCTCAACGCGCAACGCACTGGCTGGGTGCAGGCCCTGCAGGAATGGCGGGCGCAGCCGCAGCGGCACTTCGAATACTTCACCTCGCAAGCACTACTGGGCATCCGCGAATTGCACGCGGCCATGGCGGCCGTGCAAGGTGCCGAGGACGCGCAGCGGGAAGCCCGGCAGGTCGAGCAGTGGAACGACAGCCCGATCGCGGCCAAGGCGTATCTGCCGCCGGTGGACATCGACGCGCAGACCGAACGCAACACCGCGCGCAAGCAGCAGGACGCCCGCGAGCGGCTGGAAGAGCGTTACGACGAAAGCGCCCGCGCCGCGTTCCAGGCCGATTACGACCGCGAACTGAAAAACTGGCAGTCGATGATCGACCAGGTTGGCGATCTGTATGCGCGGCACTATGCCAAGCGGGCTTTTCAGCAGATCGGCTACTACGACTATGACGCGACCTCCCCCGTTTCGGTGGAGTACTTCATCCAGATGATGGCCGCCTGCCTGGCCGGCGGGCCCACTGAAACCTTGCCGCAGGAGGGCCAGCCGCTCGGGATCACCCAGCATATCTGGCAGCAGCTGCTGGAAGACGACCGCAGCCTGTTGTACCAGGCACTGCTGGCCAAGAATCAGAAGCTGATGCAGCAGGTGGCCAGCGCGCTGTCCGGGGACGACTTCGGCAAGGTGTACGACATCATCAAGGGCATCGCCGGTACCGCCGATGGCCAGCTGTTGATGATCAAGCCAATACAGGATGCCGTTGGCCAGTTGCTGGCCGCGACCAACAGCGCCGGGAATGCGCTCAGCCAGCACCTGAGTGAACGGACCAAGACCCTGATCGGTCATGTGCATCGCTCGGCGTTTGCACTCTTCGCCGGGCAGCAGGTGACCCCACTGCGGGTGTCGCTGACAGTGGGCGAGTACATGAGCCTGCTCAACGAGGCCCTGGAGGCGCGGACCGATGCGTTTCTGCAGCAGGTAGACAAGCAGTTCCGTGACCCACTGGGCCGCAAGGTGCGGGCCATGGTGCTGAGTGGCGCGATCAATATTGCGGCAGCGGGTAACCGCAGCCAGATGATCGAGGTGATGCTCTGGACGCTCGAAAGCGCCGAGAGCCTGCAGGCGCGGCTGGTGCAGTTGCGCGAGGGTGCAGCCGGCGGCGTCGGGGCGCTGGTACGCAATGTTGCGATTGGTGCGGGTACGCTGCGTGCGCAGGTTACGGGTGGTTTGAAGATCAGTTCTACGGCCGCGCAAAGCGTGGCAAGCGATGCCATGCGCAGCCTGCGGGATGCTGCAGCGAGTAGCGGAAGCGTCGGGCTGCTATTTGCCTTGGGCAGCATGTGGTTCCATCAGGACAGCCTGGGCAAGAACTATCGAGCGTTGCAAGAGACGCATCAGGACAACCCGGAGGCGCTTGCGGCGATCTGGTCTTCCTCCCTGGGTTTGTTGGGGGCGAGTGTGGAGGCGGCAGGACTGGCTGTTGCAGTCATACGCCCGAAGATACCGTGGCCCGGAACAGTGACGACAACGTCTTTGGGAACCGGTATTGCTCGATACGGCGCCGGCATTGCGGGAATAGCTGGAATGATGGATGGGGCACAGTACCTGTTCGCCAGCCTGCGTACTCATAAGCGCGGAGATTTAACGTCAGCAGATGAATATAGGACTGCGGGCATAATGGCTGGCGCTTCCGCCATTGCAGGTGTACTTGGAGCTTTCGGCCCCGCCACATTATTTGGCCCAATCGGTATAGCTATCATTCTAGGACTGGCCGCCTATGCAATAGCTTCCGAGGCAAAGCAAAATGAATCCTCTCCAACAGAGCTTTGGGCTCGTCAAAGCAGATGGGGATTATCTGAAGACAACCGTCTCTGGACCGAAGCCAAGCATCTTGACACTGCAATTGGTGCTTTGAATGCGGCAGCAATTGGCGTTCAAGCCGAGATTTCCATAAGGACTCAACTCACCAATCATACGAACATGCAGACTTCCGAACCAAAAGGGATGATCATCGGCAACGAGCCTGCAACACCCGCAGAATACACACTTAATTATTACTTCCTCTTACCTAAATACGCCGAGGGTACATCTCGCCATGAGTGGCATTTAAGCATTCATCGTACTGGCGCTCAAAGAGAAATCATTACCGTATCGGGTGATAGTAGTCCGACTAACCAATTGCAGATCAGCCTACCAAAGGGAAAAGGAGTCTTCGGCCACATTGACAACCCACAGCCTTTGGTGCGTTTCAACAACAAGAACAGTACGTTGACCATACAGGGGACTCTGCCTTTGCTGGTAGATCATCACATCAACGCCATTGAATTTAGCCTGCGTTACTGGCCAGACAAGCAGGACGAACTTGGGCATGCCCATGTAACAATAACAGAAAACTACATGCACAGCTTGGAGCCCCTGACAAAATGGCCCGACCCTTATTAAATCCTGCCTGCCCGGGCTGGAAGGAAGACCTCCCCGCCCCTTACACAGTCAACTCAATAGAAAAATATATGGGCAATCAAATACCTAACCATCAGTGCATGACTTACTTAGAGATTCCGCGACAAAGCGTATCATCACGAGGGGTGATTTCAGCCTTTGCCTTCCTCTTGTGCATACTTTTCGCCTTTAGCCTTTACATGATGACACTTACGCTCGACCCCCGAAATTTTGAATCGCTGCTGCTCTCAATATCTGAAATCTTCCTGGTTACCTGGCTGGTTACTATAGGCCTTCGCATGGATATTTCTCCACCTCGCGACGAACCCATAAGGTTCAACCGTGCACGCCAGAAAATCTACGCCTACAACTTCAAACGCCAATGGTGGAACCCCTTCGACAAAGGCAAGGTTGTGCCGGTCAGTTACGACTGGTCCCAAGTCCGCGCCGAGCGCTGGTCACAAACCGGCGCCCTGCCAAACGGTGGGGTCATTTTCAAATGGGGTGTCATGCTGTCCATCGTCGCGCCGGGCACGAACAACGTCATCGACCGTTTTCACCTGAGCACCATGGGGGCCGACCAGCATGCCTGGGCCTACATCTGCACCTACATGCAGGAAGGCCCCTCAGCCCTGCCACCACCCGGCCCACCCAAGGATCACAACGATGTGCTCTGGTGTGAGTTCGCCCTGCGCCTGGCACCCCGAGTAGAGTGGCCAGCGGAAATGGATCTGGAGTCGAGAACCGCCCCCTGAGCTTACTGTCTTGCGCTGCTTGCTCTGGCCCCATCGCCGACATGCCAGCTCTCATAGAACTGCACATGACTCATTGAATTAGCAGGGACTCTGTGGGAGCGGCTTCAGCCGCGAACACCGGCGCAGCCGGTGCCATGCACCGCGTTGGATTCTTCGCGGCTAAAGCCGCTCCCACAGGGTACGCGGGCCGCTTGCGAATTCAGTTTTCTACGCGACAACGCAGCCCAAAGGGCTGGGCAATCTCTCTTAGACTGCACATGACTCATTGAATTAGCAGGGACCCTGTGGGAGCGGGCATGCCCGCGAACACCGGCGCAGCCGGTGCCATGCATCGCGCTGGATTCTTCGCGGGCACGCCCGCTCCCACAGGGGTTACATGGTCGGCGCCACCAACCTGTATCCCACCCCTGGCTCGGTGATGATGAACCGCGGCGCCGTGGGGTCATCTCCCAACTTCTGCCGCAGATGCCCGACCACTATCCGCAGGTAATGGGTGTCATCCACATGGGTAGGCCCCCAGATATCCTTGAGCAACTGCTGCTGGGTAATCACCCGCCCCGGGTGCCCGGCCAGTTGCGCCAGCAGCGCATACTCCTTGCGGGTCAGCGCCACTTCCACGCCATCCAGGGTCACCCGGCGAAAGGCAAAGTCCACCATCAGCGGCCCAAAACTGGCCGCCACTTCCGAGCCACCTGCCTGCGGCACCTGGCGCAGCAAGGCGCGCACCCGCGCCAGGAACTCCTGGATGCCGAACGGCTTGGTCACATAGTCGTTGGCACCGCCATCCAACGCATCGACCTTCTGCACTTCACTGGCGCGCACCGACAACACCAGCACCGGCACCGCGCTCCATTCGCGCAGATCACGCAGTACCTGCTGGCCGTCCATGTCCGGCAGGCCCAGGTCGAGTACCACCAGGTCCGGCTTGCCCAGCGCCGCCTGGGCGAGCCCTTCCGCGCCGGTGGCGGCCTCGAGCACCTTGTAGCCTTGCGAGGCCAGGCTTATGCGCAGGAACTTGCGGATCTGCGGTTCATCGTCGATGACCAGGAGGGTGGCGGACTGACTCATGGGGTTTCGCTTTCGGTTTCAGGTTGAGGGGGCAGCGGCAAGCATAAAGTGATGCTGGTGCCCTGGCCATCGATGCCTTCGCCCACCAGGATCTGGCCGCCATGGGCGCCGATCATGCCCTGGCAGATCGCCAGGCCCAGGCCGGTGCCCTGCCCGCCGCGGTCGCCGCGAGCGGCGGTGTAGAACATGTCGAAGATCTTCTCGCGGTCTTCCACGGGAATGCCGGGGCCCTGGTCGCTGACGGCGAAACACAACCGGGCGTCCTGCACCGACACCTGCAGCTCCAGCCGGCCATTGGCTGGCGAGAAGCGCGCGGCATTTTCCAGCACGTTGACCAGCGCCTGCTCGATCAACGCCGCATGCACGAACAGCAACGGCAGCTCGGCCGGCACGTCGGTGTGCACGCGCAGTGGTGCCAGCACCGCGCGCAGGCGGTTGAGCGCGCTGCCGACGATGTCGGCCGGGGCCACCCAGCCGCGGGCCAGCTTGAGGCCGCCGTGGCCCAGGCGGGTCATGTCGAGCAGGTTCTGGATGTAGCGGTCGAGGCGTTCGGCCTCGTTGCGGGTGCCCTCCAGCAGTTCGCGGCGGTCGGCGGCGGGGATCGCCTCGCCCAGCGCCAGCAGGCTGTCGATGCTACCGCGCATGGCGGTCAGCGGGGTACGCAAGTCATGGGAAACGGACGCGAGCAAGGCGCTGCGCAGCTGCTCGGTTTCGCCATGCAGCCGCGCGGCCTCCAGCTGTTCGGCCAGCCGGGCGCGGGCCAGGGCCTGGGCCAGTGGTTGGCCAAGGGCGGTGAGCAGGCGCCGGCGCGGGTCGCTGAGCGGCTGGCCGGAGCGTGAGCGCACACCAAGCAATGCCAGGGGCTGCTCATCCACCGCCAGTGGCCACCACCACCAGCGGCCATTGGGCAGGGTGTCGCTGCCATGACCGGCGGCCTGGCCGTGCTGCCAGGCCCATTCTGCAGCGGCGCGTTCGTTATCGCTGAAAGCATGGGCTTCGCCGCTGACCACCTGCAACTGGCCTTCGACATTGCGCTCCAGCAGGCACACCTGCATGTCCTGCCAACCGTCCAGGTGCTGGCCGGCGGCGTTGAACACCGCCTGGCGGTCGGTGGCCACGGTCAGCCGGCGCGACAGGTCGAGCAACTGGCTGGTCTGCGCCTGGGTCTCGCGCAGCGCCTGCAACTGGCGGCGCTGGCGGGCGGCCAGGTTGCCGGTGAGCGCGGCCATCAACAGGAAGAACACCAGGGTCAGCACGTCTTCTTCGCGCTGGATCCTGAACGACAGGTTGGGCGGGATGAACAGGAAGTCGTAGGTCAGGAACGACAGCACCGCGCAGGCCAGCGCAGGCCCCAGGCTGCTGCGCACTGCCACCAGCAACACCGCGGCCAGGAACACCAGCGATATGTTGGGCAGCGCCAGCACACTCGACACCGCCCAGGCCAGGCCTGCGGCCATGACCGTGGCCAGCAGCGCCAGCAGGTAATGGCGCCAGACCCACACCCGTCGTACCGCCGAACGCGGCGCTTGCGGCTGCGCGTCGCGGTCCAGCACGTTGATTTCCAGGCCGTGGCTTTCGCGCAGCAGCCGCGCGGCCACACCGGCACCGAACAGGCGCCGGCGCAGGCGGTCGCGGGACTGCCCGACCAGCACCAGACTGGCCCGCCGTTCGGCGGCATGCTGGATCAGTGTGCGCACCACTTCGCCGGCACGCAGCAGTACCACCTCTCCACCCAGGCGTTCGGCCAGTTGCTGGGCAGCTTGCAGGCGCTGGCGTGCGGTTTCGTCGCGCAGGCGGCCGTTGTCCACGTGCACCAGGCTCCAGGGCAGGTGGCGGCGTTGCGCCACGCGGCTGGCATGACGCACCAAACGTTCCGCCTGGTCGTCGCCATCCACGCCCACCAGCAAGCGCCCACGCAGGGCCGGGGCTTCCTGGCCGCGCTGGCGATAGCCGTGGGCCAGGTCGGCATCCACCTGGGCAGCGGCGGTCTGCATGGCCAGCTCGCGCAGGGCGGTAAGGTTGGTTTGCGAGAAGAACGCATCGATGGCGGCCCGCGCCTGCTCGGGCACGTACACCTTGCCTTCGCGCAGACGTTCGAGCAGCTCGCGGGGTGGCAGGTCGATCAGCACCAGCTCGAAGGCTTCCTGCAGCACCCAGTCCGGCAGGGTTTCGCGCACTTGCACGCCAGTAATGTCGCGGACCTTGTCGTTGAGGCTTTCCAGGTGCTGGACGTTGACCGTGGTGTACACATCGATGCCGGCGGCCAGCAGTTCCTGTACGTCCTGCCAGCGTTTGGCGTGGCGGCTGCCGGGCGCATTGGTGTGGGCCAGTTCGTCGACCAGCACCAGGGCCGGCGCGGTCTTGAGAAGGCCGTCAAGGTCCATTTCCTCGAGCGTTACGCCGCGGTACTGGCTGCGCAGCAGGGGCTGCTGCTGAAGGCCAGCGAGCAATACCTCGGTTTCGGCACGGCCATGGGTTTCGACCACCCCGGCCAGCACCTGCACGCCCTGGCGTTGCTGGGCGTGGGCGGCCTGGAGCATGGCGAAGGTCTTGCCGACGCCGGGGGCGGCGCCAAGGAACACCTTCAACCGCCCCCGGCCGCTTCGCGGGAGGGTAGCCAACAGCGCGTCTGCGCGGGCGGAGTCACTCATCTTTCATCCTTTGGTGTGGCGGCGTCCTGCAGCCTCTTTTGGGCCTGCTTCGCAGGCCTTCGCGGGCTTGCCCGCTCCCACAGGGTGATCGCAATACTCGGAAGCTGCGCTGTACCTGTGGGAGCGGGCAAGCCCGCGAAGGGCCGCAAAGCGGCCCCCATATCAGTGGCCCAGATGCTCAAGTGCCTGGTTCAAGGCCAGCACATTGACCACCGGCGGGCCGATCAATGGGTGGAGGGTGGCCTCTTCCAGCAAGCCTTGCAAGCGCTCCACCGGCAACTGCCGTGCCGCCGCCACCCGAGGGATCTGGTAGGCCACGGCCTCCGGCGGCAGGTGCGGGTCGAGGCCGCTGCCCGAGGTGGTGAGCAGCGCCTGGGGCACCGGCCCCTGCTGCGCCTGGTACAACGCAGCCGCATCGCCCTTGACCCGCTCGGCCAGCGCCGGGTTGCTCGGCGACAGGTTGCTGGCGCTGCTGGCCACGGTGGCGTAGGCGCCTGCCGATGGCCGCGCGTGGAACCAGCCATCGCCCTGGAAATCCTGGGCAATCAGCGCCGAACCGCGCACCTGGCCTTGGTCATCGCGCACCAGGCTGCCATTGGCCTGGCTGGGGAAAGCCACCTGGGCAATACCGGTCACCACCAGCGGATACAGCGCGCCGGTCACCAGGGTCATCAACAGGGCCAGGCTCAATGCCGGGCGTACATAAGCATTCATGGTGGCCTCCTCAGACCAGGTGCAGGGCATTGAGCAGCAGATCGATCAGTTTGATCCCGGCAAACGGCACGACAATGCCGCCCAGCCCGTAGATCAGCAGGTTGCGCCGCAGCAGGTGCGCCGCACTGGCCGCCTGCACCCGCACGCCGCGCAGCGCCAGCGGGATCAGCACGATAATGATCAGCGCGTTGAACACGATGGCCGACAGAATCGCACTCTGCGGGCTGGCCAGGTGCATCAGATTGAGCACGCCCAACTGCGGGTAGATGGCGGCGAACAGCGCCGGGAGGATGGCGAAATACTTGGCCACATCATTGGCGATGGAGAAGGTGGTCAGCGCGCCGCGGGTCACCAACAACTCCTTGCCGACCTGCACCACATCCAGCAGCTTGGTCGGATCACTGTCGAGGTCGACCATGTTGGCTGCCTCGCGCGCCGCCTGGGTACCGTCGTTCATGGCCATGCCCACGTCAGCCTGGGCCAGTGCCGGGGCGTCGTTGGCGCCATCGCCGCACATGGCCACCAGGCGGCCGTCGTTCTGCTCCTGGCGGATGCGCGCCAGCTTCTTCTCCGGCGTGGCCTCGGCCAGCACGTCATCCACGCCGGCCTCGGCAGCGATGGCGGCGGCGGTCAGCGGGTTGTCGCCGGTCACCATCACCGTGCGAATGCCCAGCTTGCGCAGCTCGGCAAAGCGCTCGCGAATGCCGGGTTTGACCACATCCTTGAGGTGGATCACGCCAAGCAGGCGCTTGTCCAGGCACACCAGCAGCGGTGTACCGCCGCTCTGGGCAATACGCTCCACTTCACGGGCCAGTGCCGGTGGCATTTCCAGGCGTTGCATGCCGACGAACGCCAGTACGGCATCGACAGCGCCCTTGCGGTAGCGGTGTTGCTGGAAGTCGATCCCCGACAGGCGCGTCTCGGCGCTGAAAGCCACGGCCTCGAACTGGCCGGCGGACGGTTCGACAAAATCATGCAGTTGGCGCAGATACTCGACGATCGACTTGCCCTCGGCGGTGTCGTCCGCCAGCGAGGCCAGCAAGGCGCCCTCCCCCAGCTCGCGGGCGGTGATGCCCGGTGCCACGTGCAGCGCACTGCAGCGGCGGTTGCCGAAGGTAATGGTGCCAGTCTTGTCGAGCATCAGCGTGTGCACGTCACCGGCTGCCTCCACCGCCCGGCCCGAGCGGGCGATGACGTTCAGCCGCACCAGCCGGTCCATGCCGGCAATGCCGATGGCCGACAGCAGGCCGCCGATGGTGGTGGGGATCAGCGTTACCAGTAATGCGGCGAGAAAGATCAGCGGCAGGCTGCCACCGACAAAGTGGGCGAACGGCTGCAGGGTCACCACCACGATCAGGAAGATCAGGGTCAGGCCGATCAGCAGGATGTCGAGGGCGATCTCGTTGGGCGTCTTCTGCCGCTTGGCGCCCTCGACCAGGGCAATCATGCGGTCGAGGGTCGATTCGCCCGGGTTGCTGGTGATGCGGATCAACAACCAGTCTGAGACCAGCCGGGTATTGCCGGTCACCGCTGAGCGATCGCCGCCGGACTCGCGGATCACCGGCGCGGACTCGCCGGTAATGGCGGCCTCGTTGACCGCAGCGATACCTTCAAGCACCTCGCCGTCACCGGGAATCATTTCACCAGCTACCACGCGCACCACGTCGTCCTTGCGCAGCGCGCTGGCCGCTACGGTTTCGTAGCTGCCATCACGCTTGCGACGCTGGGCGGTAAGCCCTTGGCTGCCAGCCTTGAGGCTGTCGGCGCGGGCCTTGCCACGGCCTTCGGCCAGGGCCTCGGCAAAGTTGGCGAACAGCACGGTGAACCACAGCCACAGGGCGATCTGCACGGCCACACCGGTGCTCACACCGCTGCCGGGAGCGAAACACAGGACGGTGGTCAGTACCGCAGTCAGGGCGACCACCAGCATCACCGGCGAGCGCTTGAGTTGGCGCGGGTCGAGCTTGACGAATGCCTGCACCAGCGCCGGGCGCCACAATGCGGCGAAACGGGTCTGATCCTTGGCACTTTGCCGGGCTTTTACTTCAGCAATGGGCATGTTCATGGTCGGTCCTCAAAAACCCAGACTCAAATGTTCGGCGATCGGCCCAAGGGCCAGGGTCGGCAGGAAGGTCAGGCCACCGACCAGCAGGATGGTGACCAGCAGCAGGCTGGTGAACAGCGGGCCATGGGTGGGGAAGCTGTTAAGCCCCTGGGGCGCGCTTTTCTTCGCCGCCAGGCTGCCGGCCAGCGCCAGTACCGGCAGGATGTAGCCGAAGCGGCCGATGAGCATGGCCAGGCCGATCATCAGGTTGTGGTACACCGTGTTGGCACCAAAGCCGGCAAAGGCCGAGCCGTTGTTGGCCGTGCCCGAGGTGTAGGCATACAGCAGCTGGCTGAAGCCATGCGCACCCGGGTTGCTGACTGCACCTGCCGGGCCTGGCAGGCTGGCGGCAATGGCGCCGAGCACCAACACGCCGACCGGCATCACCAGCAGGGTCGCTACCAGCAACTGCACCTCGCGGGCCTGCAGTTTCTTGCCCAGGTATTCCGGGGTGCGGCCGATCATCAGCCCGGCCAGGAACACCGCGATCAATACGAACAGCAGCATGCCGTAAAGCCCTGCACCGACGCCGCCGAAGATCACCTCACCGACCATCATGTTGACCATCGCCACCATGCCGGTTAGCGGGTTGAGACTGTCGTGCATGGCATTGACCGAACCGTTGGAGGCAGAGGTGGTAGTCACTGTCCACAGCACCGAACCGGTGGTGCCGAAGCGGGTTTCCTTGCCCTCCATCGGGGCGCTTTGGTGTACCTGCACGCTCTCGAGGGCCGGGTTGGGCTGGTACTCGGACCACAATGCCGTGCTGCCGCCGATCAGGAACAGGGCCAGCATGCAGGCGAGGATTGCGCGGCTCTGGCGCAGGTCCTTCACGTAGTGGCCAAAGGTGAACACCAGCGCCACCGGAATGAGGATGATCGAGGCCACCTCGAACAGGTTGCTCCAGGCCGTGGGGTTTTCGAACGGGTGCGCCGAGTTGACCCCGAAGAAGCCACCGCCGTTGGTACCCAGTTGCTTGATGGCGATCTGGCTGGCGGCCGGGCCCAGCGGGATGGTCTGCTCGGTGCCTTGCAGGGTGACCGCGTGGGCGTAGTCGGCCAAGGTTTGCGGTACGCCCTGCCATACCAGCAGCAACGCCAGCAACAGGCACAGCGGTAGCAAGCCGTAGAGGGTGGCGCGGGTCATGTCGACCCAGAAGTTGCCTAGCGTCGTGGCGCTGCGCCGTGCGATGCCGCGGCACAGGGCGACCAGCACGGCCAGGCCGGTGGCGGCGCTGACGAAGTTCTGCACGGTCAGGCCGAGCATCTGGCTCAGGTAGCTGACCGACGCCTCACCGCTGTAGGCCTGCCAGTTGGTGTTGGTGACGAAGCTGACCGCGGTATTGAACGCCAGCGACCATTCCTGGCCGGGTAGATGCTGCGGGTTGAATGGCAGGTAGCCCTGCAACAGCAGCACGGCGAACAGCAGCAGGAACCCGGCCAGGTTGAAGGCCAGCAGAGCCAAGGTGTACTGCTGCCAGTTCTGTTCCTGGCCGGCGCGCACGCCCGCCAGCCGGTAGCAGGCTTGCTCGACCGGGCCCAGCACGGGCGACAGCCAGGTGCGCTGGCCTTCCATGACCTTGAAGTAGAACCGCCCGAGCCAGGGTGCCGGTAGCAGCACGATGGCGAAAAATGCCAACAGCAAGGCGAAGTCGTAACTGTGCATGGCCACTCCCTAGCAGCGATCGGCGCGCAGCAGCGCCACCAGCAGATAAAACGCCAATGCCACTGCCAGCAGCAGTGACAGCCCGTCGAGCATGTTCATGTGTGGTTCTCCCCGTGGTGCGGCTTGGGCCGCTTTGGGGAAATTGTCCGAGCGAGGGGCGTAAAGGGGCGAGACTGGGAGGTGGGGATGGCGATAAAGAAGGCGTAAAGATCGGGAGTTGAGGTTGCCTGAACCGGCCTCTTCGCGGGTAAACCCGCTCCTACAGGGACCGCACCGCTCTCCCGGGCTGTGGAGATCCTTGTGGGAGCGGGTTCACCCGCGAAGAGGCCAGTACAGGTTTACTGCTGAGGCGGCTGCGGGACGGCGTTGCGGCTCCAGTCCAGCAGCAGGCTGTAGCCGACCGCCAGCAAGGTCGGCCCGATGAACAGGCCAATGAAGCCAAAGGCGATCAGGCCGCCGAACACGCCCAGAAGCACGATCACCAACGGCAGGTTGCCGCCACGGCTGATCAGGTACGGTTTGAGTACGTTGTCCACGCCACTGATGATGAAGGTGCCCCAGGCTCCCAGGAACACCGCCATGCCGTATTCGCCTTTCCATACCAGCCAGCCGGTGGCCGGAATCCATGCCAGTGGCGGGCCCATGGGGATCAGGCTGAGCATGAAGGTCACCAGGCCCAGCACAATGGCCCCGGGCACACCGGCAATCAGGAAGCCGATCAATGCAAGCACGCCTTGCGCGGCGGCTGTACCGATCACCCCGTTGACCACCCGCTGCACCGTACCGGCGACCAGCTCCAGGTAGTACTCGGCACGGTCGCCCATCAGGCGGTGCAGCAAGCGCAGGACGAACGCCGACAAGCGCGGGCCATCGCGGTAGAAGAAGAACACGAATACCAGGCTGAGGGTCAGCTCCAGCACGCCGCTGCCGATCTGCGCGCTGCGCGCCAGCAACCAGTTGCCCACCTGCCCCAGGTGCGGCTTGACCGAGGCCAGCAAGGCCGCGCCCTGCTGGTCCAGCGATTGCCACCAGCTGACCAGGCGCTCGCCAACCAACGGGATGCCACCCAGCCACGCCGGAGCATCGGGCAGGCCGTCCACCTGCACGTCACGCACGAACGCCGTCGCATCGCGAATGTGGTCGGCCAGGTTGAACCCCAGCCACACCAGCGGCAGCGCCACGATCAGGATCCAGGCAGTGGTCAGCAGGCTGGCCGCCAGGGTTTCGCGCCCTCCCAGCGCACGCGTCAGCAAGCGCATCAACGGCCAGCTGGCAAAGGCCAGGATGGCGCCCCACAACAGCGCTGAAATGAAAGGTGCCATCACCCACAGGCCGGCACCCAGCAGCGCCAGCAGCAGAATCTGGACCAGCAAGCGGTCATTGTTAGCCATGGTGGTGCCCGTTCAACGGATCAGTTCAAGGTGCAGGCCGTCGGTAGGCGCGCTACCGACTTCGAGGCGGCCATTGCGCACCCCCGCCTTGACCAAGGCCTCGCGCCAGGCTTCAGCCTGGGCGCCACTGAGGCTGGCACGCAGGGTGCTGTCGAGGTTCAGGCTGCGGGCCAGCAGGTTCGCCCAGGCGTCTTGCGGCGCGGCCAGGTCAGGGTAGTCGAGCTTGCCGGTGTCGCGCATTTCGCGCAGCACCGTGGCGGCGGTCGGCAGCAGTTCGCCCAGCGGGCTGCCGGCGACGAACTCTTCCACGTGCAGGTAGGCGCGGCGGTTGCCGCGGGTGACGCTGTACAGCGCAACCAGGGTGTCGGCCTGCTCCGCCGAGCGGCGCAGCAGGATGAACGCCTGCTGCTCGTCGCCGCCGTTGAGGCGGGCATTGCCGAACACATCATTGGCCCACAGGCTGGCCTCGCCGCAATCGCGCCCCTGGCACCAGAACAGCGGGTAGCCGCCGTCGCGCTGCAGTGCTTCGCGAGCGCTGGTGAAGGCTTCGCGAGCAGTACGCTCGACCGGCAGTTCGTAGGTTACCGAGCTGACCTGGCCACGGCTTTCGACCTTGTCCTCGACCCGCAGGCGGCCGCTGATCTTGCGCAGCGGGCCCATGGGGTAGACGCGCTCCTGCTCCACGGCCGGGCGCTGGTCGACCACCTTGGCGTCCACCGGTACCGGCAGGCTGCCGGCCCACAAAACGGGGCTGGCGAACACCAGGCAGGCAGCGAAGGCATTACGGATGGCAACAGGCGCGCTCATTGGCGAACCAGGCGGCGCTCAGCGCCGAGGTGAAGCTCCAGGATGTCTGGCAGTTGCATGGTTGTCTCCCTGTTCAACCCGCCAAGCCTCGACACTTGTCCGGTGCAAGTCAAGCAAAGCCAAAGAAGCGATTGAAACAGTCTGCGACAAGGGCCGCGCCCTGCTCATCGTTCAGGTGCAGGTGATGGCCACCGGGCAGCGTCACCTGCTCAAAGGGTAGCTGCTCCAGCAACCCTGTGTGGCGCGCCAGCATGCCGTCGGCAGCCACCACCAGGCGCGCCGGGCAACTTACCCGGCGCACGTAGGCCATGGCCTGGGCCTCGCTCAGGCGCACTGGCGAAGGCAGGGTCAGGCGGCTGTCGCTGCGCCAGCTGTAACCGCCGGGCACCGGCATCAAGCCACGCTGGGCCAGCAGCTCGGCCGCCTCACGGCTGACCGCGACCATGCCTTTCATGCGTGCCTGCACGCCCTGCTCCAGTGTGGTGTATACCGACTTGCGCTTGCCATCCAGGCGCAACTGGGCCAGCAGTGCCATGCCCAGCCGCTCCCCGGCGTCCTGCTCGGCGCCGGTCGGCGGAATGACCCCGTCGATCAGGGCCAGATGGCTGACCCGCTCCGGCAACGCGCCAGCCAGCTGCACCGAAATGATTGCCCCCAGCGAATGGCCCAGCAGGGCAAAACGTTGCCAACCCAGCTGCTCGGCCACCCGCAGCACGTCATGGGCGTAGTCGGCCAGGGCATAGCCGGCACCGAGCGGCCGGTGCTCGGAGTAACCATGCCCGGCCAGGTCCAGGGCGACGATGCGCAGGCCTTTCAGCTGCGGCGCCAGGCGGGCGAAGCTGTTGGCGTTATCCAGCCAGCCATGCAGGGCGATTACCGGCAGCCCATCCTCGGGGCCGAACAGGTGCGCCGCCAGTTCGATATGACCCAGGCTCAGGCGGATCTCCTCGACCTGCGCGCTCATGCCTGGCTCCAGCGGTCGAACAGGCCCTTGATCAGGCTGGCGGTGTCGGTTGGTCGCTCAAGCGGGAACATGTGCCCACCCGGCACGCTGTGGTATTCGCCCCTGGGCATGCCACGCACGGCCAGCGTGTGGTGGCGGCGAATGACGTTGCTGCGCTCGCCGCGGACCATGGCCAGCGGCACCTGCAACTGCCGCGCGGGCGCAGGGCTGGTATGCGGGATGCTGCGGTAGATGCTGATTTCCGTGGCCGGGTCGAAGCGCAACTGCAGCCCCTGCTCCATCGCCTGCAGGCCGTGCTCTATGTAGGCATCGAGGCAGTCGGGGTCGAAATGACGGAACAGTGACTTGCCGGCGAAATAGTCCCGGGCACTGTCGCGGTCATTGAAGGTTTCGCGGCGCCCCAGGGTGCGGCCAGCCGGGGTGATACGGTCAATGAAGCCGAAGCGCTTGGCGGTGCGCAGCAGCCACTGGTCGGCGCGGGTGAGCACCGGAGAGTCGAGCATCACCACGCCGCGGTAATACTCGGGGCAGCGCAAGGCTGCGTGCAGGTGCAAAACCCCGCCCAGCGAATGGCCGACGCCCCATACCGGCTGGTCTTGCCGAGCCAGGTGGTGCAGCAGTTCATCGACCAGGCTCTGCCAGTTGTCGTCCACCGGAAAGCGCGGATCGTGGCCGTGCTGGGCCAGGTGCTGCACTTGGTAGTCCGGTGCCAGGGCGGCGAACAGCTTGCCGTAGGTGGCCGACGGGAAACCGTTGGCATGGGCGAAGAAGATCTGCTGCGACATGGCGCCTGGTCCGGATGCGAGATGATGGCCCATTGTCGGTATCGCGGGGCAGTTCGGCAACGTCCGGAAAGGTCATCGGCGAGGGCTATCAGGTCAGGCTTGTGGGCGCGGGCACTGCCTGTAGGAGCAGCCTTGTGCTGCGAAGAGGCCATAACTGCCGGAGAAGAGCTATTGCCCTACTGGCCTCTTCGCAGCACAAGGCTGCTCCTACAGGAAACCGAGATAGCCTGAGAACTCAGGCCGGCGAGTTGATCGCCCGAAGGGTCATCAACCCAGCCAGCGGCCAGTCCCCTTCCAGCTCCGCCAGGCTTGCAGTGCTCATGCCCGCCGGTTGCTGCTGGTGGCCATGCTGCAACGCCCCTACCAAGGTACCCACCAGCGGCTGGTGGCTGACCAGCAGCACATGCTCCAGGCCCAGGCGCTCGATTTCACCGATAACCTGCTGCACATCACTGTCAGGCGTAAGCCAGGGCACGGTGCACACCGGCTCGGCGAAGCCCAGGGTGTCATGCACCAGGGCGGCCGTTTGCTGGGCGCGCACGTAAGGGCTGGCGATGATCGCCTGCAGCGGCTGGCCCAGCAGGCGGGCGGCGCTATGCAGCACCTGTTCGCGACCATGGGCGGTCAGCCGGCGCTCGGCATCGCTGTTGGCCCGCGGCTCGGCTTCGCCGTGGCGCAGAACCCACAGCTTCACAGCTTGGGCTCCTCGTCACGCACCGGGTGCGGGGCCGGGGCCACCGCATGCGGCGCCTCGCCTTCCGGGGCACGCGGTGCCGGCCAGTCGGCGAACGGCCAGGGCTTCTGGTCGCTGTGGAAGCTGCCGAAGCGGCCGATCTGCGCCAGGTACTGGCTCAGGCTGTCGCCGAAGTTCATCAGGCTGGCGCTGGGGGCGCCGTACACCAGGCGGTAGATCAGTTGTACCAGCACCAGGCCACCGAGCAACAGCTCGGCCAGCTGCCAGACCACCAGGAACACCAGCATCCACAGGGCCCGCAGGATGATCGACTCGCGCTGGGCGCGTTCGGGCGTATCGTTCATGTGTTGCTCCTTGCTGTTGTCAGAGCCGCTCGAGGCTCAGTTGAAACCGCTGATGGAAATGAAATCGACATCGGTCTTCGGCTCGGCACGCATCAGGTGCTCGATCACCTGGTTCAGCGTGCGGCCTTCGAACAGGATGGCATGCAGGCCAGCCACCAGCGGCATGTACACCTGCACTTCCTGCGCCTTGGCCTTGAGCACCTTGAGGGTATTGACGCCTTCGGCCACTTCGCCCAGGCGGCTGACCGCCTGCTCCAGGCTCAGGCCCTGGCCCAGCGCGTGGCCGACCTGGTAGTTGCGGCTCTTTGGCGAGGAGCAGGTGACGATCAGGTCACCGACACCGGCCAGGCCGAGGAAAGTCATGGGGTTGGCCCCCTGGCTGACGGCGAAGCGGGTCATCTCGGCCAGGGCGCGGGTAATCAGCATGCTCTTGGTGTTCTCGCCCATGCCCAGGGCCACCGCCATGCCAGCGATGATGGCGTAGACGTTCTTCAGCGCCCCGCCCAGCTCGACGCCAAACCGGTCGGCACTGGCGTAGACGCGGAAGGTACGCCCATGCAGCACGGCCTGCACCTGCTGGCACAGTTTTTCGTCCTCGCTGGCGACCACCGTGGCGGTCAGCGCATGTTCGGCGATTTCACGGGCCAGGTTGGGGCCGGACAGCACGCCGATGCGCGCCTCGGGGGCGATTTCCTCGAGGATCTGGCTCATCAGCTTGAAGCTTTGCGCTTCGATGCCCTTGGTCAGGCTGACCAGGCCCTTGCCGCGCAGCAACTCGGCATGCGGAGCCAGCACGCTACGCAAGGCGCTCGATGGCAGGGCGACGAAAATCAGCTCGCTGGCCTGCAGAGTGGCCAGTAGGTCGCTGACCGGCTCGACGCCGTCGTGCAAGCGGATGCCCTTGAGGTAGCGCGGATTCTCGCGATTGACGCGCATGGCCTCAGCCTGTTCCGGGTCGCGCATCCATTGGCGCACCGGCACACCGTTTTCTGCCAGCAGGTTCGCCACGGCGGTGCCGAAGCTGCCGCCTCCCAGAACTGCAACAGGTTGCTGTTCAGTCATATCCAATCCGTTAAAGCCAAAAGTTAAGTGGCGACCCAGCCATTATACGGCTCGCCTGCTACAGAACCAGTGTCAGTACCGGCCCTTTCGCGGGCACGCCCGCTCCCACAGGGGATAGCGCAGTCCTTCAGAGCGGCGCCGCACCTGTGGGAGCGGGCGTGCCCGCGAAAGGGCTCGACAGGTAGAGCAGATCACTGGCAAAACCCCCACGGTCGGTTACCATGCCTGTTTCAATCCTGATACAAGGCCGCTTTGTGTTCCCTGGCACGCCCTCGTACCCGCGCCTGCTCATACTGACTGCCCTGCTCGGCGGCCCGGCCGTGGCCGATGACCTGTTCATCGACAACGCGGACCTGCCGCAGGTTCTGACCGCCACGCGCCTGAAACAATCCCCCGCCGCAGTCCCGGGTAGCATGACCGTGCTCGACAGCGAGCTGATCCGCGCCAGCGGTGCCCGTGACATCCCCGAGCTGCTGCGCCTGGTGCCGGGCATGATGGTGGGCTACAACGCCGGCAACCAACCCACGGTCAACTACCACGGCAGCAACGTCAACGATGCCCGACGCATGCAGGTGCTGATCGATGGCCGTTCGGTGTACCGCGCCGGCCTGGCCACGGTGGACTGGAGCGACATCCCCCTGGCCATGGAGGATATCGAGCGCATCGAGGTGTTCCGCGGCCCCAACACGGTCAGCTACGGCGCCAACGCGCTGATGGCAGTGGTCAACATCCTTACCCGCAACCCTGCCGACAGCCATGGCACGCGGCTGAAGATGACCCGCGGCCAGGACGGCATCAATGATTTCTACGCCAGCCACGGCTTCGGTTGGGAGAGTGGCGACATGCGCCTGTCGCTGTCAGGCCAGCAGGACGATGGCTTCGACGAGAACCAGTTCGGCCAGGACTACCGCGACAGCCGCCGGCTGACCCGCTTCAATATCAACGCCAGCCACAGCCTGGCACACGACCAGACCCTGGAATGGCAACTTGCTGCGAAGGAAGGCAGCAACCAGCGGCCTTATACCTACCAGCCGGTGTTCGCCAAATACGAAGCCGGTAACAACGCTGACGTCAGTGCCAAGGACTACGCCGGCTCATTGCGCTGGACCAAGGACTTCAGTTCTGAGCACAGCCTGTATATCCAAGGCTCTGCCCAACATTTCGACCGTCAGCAGGTGTGGCGTGCCTGTGACGCTTTGCAGTCGTTCAGCCCGGAATTGACCCAGCTCTGGCAAATGAACCCCGATTTCGCCGAAAAAGTGGCGCGCGGCATTGCTACCGGCGCGCCACTTTCGACCAACGATCCCGTCATGAGAGGGCTTCTGGAGAAGGTCCAGCAGCAATGGGCGAACGGTGGCAAGCAGCAGGTCTGCGGCGACGTCGACCAGAGCACCCGCGAAACCCGCTACGACCTGGAAATCCAGGACACCCTGAGCCTGACCGACAGCCTGCGCCTGCTCAGCGGCATGAACTACCGCTATGATCGTGCCGACTCGCAGACCTACTTCAATGGCAGCATCGACGACCAGACCTGGCGCCTGTTCGGCCAGCTGGAGTGGCGCGCCGACGAACACTGGATCCTGCAGGGTGGTGCCATGTTCGAGGACTCGCGCCTGTCTGGCAGCTCGCTGACCCCACGCGTGGCGGTCAACTACCTGATCACCCCGCGCCATGGCCTGCGTGCAGTGTATTCCGAGGCAGTGCGCTCGCCAGACATGTTCGAGAACAACGTCAACTGGAGCTACACGGTCAAGAACCTGACCCCCAACGCCTTTGGCCTGCAAAACGGCGAATACTTCGTCAAGACCCGCGGCCCGGGCGACCTCGACCAGGAACGCATGCGCTCGCGCGAACTCGGCTACAACGGCTACTTCAGCGACATCGACCTGAACATGGATGTGAAGCTGTTCTATGACGAGATCACCGGCATGATCAGCGAGCCCCTGAAGAACAACCAATACATCGCCAGCAATGCCAACAAGGCCCGTTTCAGCGGCAGCGAGGCGCAACTGGACTGGCGCCCGACCCTGCGCGACCGCCTGCGGGTGACCTACGCCTACGTGGATGCATGGGCCAGCAACCCCGCCGACCGCCGCCTCAGCGCGCGCAACAGCGGCTCGGCCGGATGGATGCGCGAGTGGGGTGCCGGTTGGTCGAGCGCGCTGTTCTATTACGGCGACGATGCGCTCAACCAGTACCGCTACGAGCGCCTGGACCTGCGCCTGGCCAAGCGTTTCCGGGTGCATGGCAGCAACCTGGAGCTGGCGGCGCTGTGGCAACAGCGCCTGGACGATGAGCCGACCACGGCAATCCAGAACCGCTACGACAGCCGCCACCGCCTGAGCGTCAGCGCGGAGCTGGAGTTCTGATGGCCCTGCTGCTGCGCCTGTTGCTGTTGTGCCTGTGGCCGATGGGGCCGCTGTTCGCCAGCGAAATCCTGTTGGTAGGCGCGGAAGACCAGCCTGGCATTCGCAGTTTCGTCGCCGCGCTGGAAAGCCGCCGGCCGCACGACCATGTACATTTCCAGACCACCGACGACCTGCCACGTCCGGGCAAGCTCAAGGCTGACCAGCGCCTGATCCTGCTGGACAACGCCGCACTGGAATGGCGCCTCGCGGAAACTGCCGGCCCGCCGGCCCTGGCCATGAGGGTCAGCCGGGTACAGGCTGAACAGCGCCTGGGAAAGTCGCGGCCCGCGTTCCTCACGCTGCTGTGGAGCGATCCGCCGCTGGGCCGGCAGTTGCGCCTGGCGCGCTATCTGCTGCCGCAGGCCCAGCGCATTGGTGTGCTGTACGGTGAGCACAGCAGCTTTCTGCTCGAAGAGCTGCGCCACGCCGCCCGCGCGCTGGACCTGGAGATCATTGCCCAGGACTGGCCCGACCCGCGCGACAGCCGCCCTTTACAACACTTGTTGGCCAACAGTGACGTGCTGCTAGGCCTGGACGATGCCGACCTGTACAACTCCAAGACTGCGAAAAACCTGCTGTTGAGCAGCTATGGCCGGCAGATGGCGCTGATCGGCCCGAACGCCGGGTTCGTCCGCGCCGGCGCCCTGGCCAGCACCTTCAGCGACCAGGACGATTGGCTGGCGGTGCTCGACCAGTTGCTCGACCAGCCACCGGCGCGCTGGCCACGCAGCCTGTACCCGGTACGCTTCGGCGTCAGCGGCAACCAGCAGGTGGCGCGCGCCCTGGGCCTTGAACCGATCGATCCGAACGCCGCCGCCAAGGCCCTGGCCGAAGGAGAACCCACCCCATGAGCAAGCGCCTGAGCTGGGACATCCACACCCGCACCCAGATCATCAGCCTCGGCCCTGCCCTGCTGCTGACCTTGCTGCTGATCAGTTTCTTCACCTTCGTGCGTATCCAGGACCTGCGCCAGGAACTGAACCACACTGGGCAACTGATCGCCAACCAGCTGGCGCCAGCTTCGGAATACGGGGTGATATCGGGCAACAACGAAGTGCTCGAGGGCCTGATGCGCGCCACGCTCAGCATCCCCCACGTGCGCTTCCTCGAGGTGCAGGACAGCCGCAACCACATATTGGTCTATGTGGAGCAGTCCGACGAAAGCGCCAACCGCGCGCAGCGCGTCGAAGTGTTCCAGGCGCCCATCCGCCTGCAGCAGATCCGCCTGGACAGCGACTTCCTGCAACAGGGCAAAGCCACCACCCCGGCCATCGGCGACGATTACCTGGGCCGGGTCATCGTCGGCATGTCCGATGACGCCTTCAGCCAGCGCCAGCAGGAAATCGTGATCAAGGCCGGCATCCTCGCGCTGTTCGCCCTGCTGTTCACCTTCCTGCTGGCGCGCCGCCTGGCCCTGAGCCTGGCCAAGCCGATCAGCGACATGGGCCATGCGGTCAAGGCCATCCAGCAGGGCGAGTACCACACCCTGTTGCCGGTGGTCGATGACAGCGAACTGGGCCATCTGGCACGCCACATCAATAACCTGGCCCATGCCCTGGCGCAGGCCAGCAATGAACAGAAGCAGGCGATTGCCGAGCTTATCCAGGCCCGCGAGGAGGCCGAACAGGCCAACCGCGCCAAATCGGATTTCCTCGCGATGATGAGCCACGAGCTGCGCACGCCGATGAATGGCGTGCTGGGCATGCTGCAGTTGCTGGAAACCACGCAGTTGAACAGCGAGCAGGCCGAGTACACCGCGGTGGCCAGCGAATCCACCGGGCACCTGCTCAAGGTCATCAACGACATCCTCGACTTCTCGCGCATCGAACGCGCCGCGCTGCAACTGGAACACATCGACTTCAACCTGGGCGAACTGATCACCAGCAGCGTCCAGTCGTTCCAGCACAGCGCCCAACAGCGCGGCCTTGCCCTGCACCTGCAAATGCCGGCGGGTATCGAGCAGCTGCAGGTGAACGGCGACCCCACGCGCATCCGCCAGATCCTGCTTAACCTGGTAGGCAACGCGCTGAAATTCACCGAACGCGGCCAGGTTCAGGTCGAGGCGCGCTGGCAGGTGCTGGACCGCCAACTGATCTGGCTGACCTGCAGTGTGCGCGACACCGGTATCGGCATCGACAACGAACGCCTGGAAATGATGTTTGTCGCCTTCCAGCAGGCCGACAGCTCGATTTCCCGCCGCTATGGCGGCACCGGACTGGGGCTGTCGATCGCCCGCACCCTGGCCGAACGCATGGGCGGCAAGCTGCGTGGCGAAAGCCGTGAGGGCCTGGGCTCGACCTTCACCTTGGAGATGCCTCTGGCCCTGGCCAGCCCTGCCCCGCTCTCGCTGACGCAGCCAAGCGCTGCGCCACCGGCGGTGGCCGACAATGATCAGGTGCTGCTGGTAGAGGACAATCCGGTCAACCAAAGTGTCATCGAAGCCATGCTGCGTAGCCTGGGGCTAGCGGTATGCACGGCCGAGGACGGCCTGGAGGCGGTAGAACGGGTCAGCCGGCAGCGTTTTGCCGCCGTGCTGATGGACTGCCGCCTGCCGCACCTGGACGGCTATGAAGCCACCCGGCGTATCCGCCAGCTGCCCAACGGCGCCAGGCTACCGATCATCGCCCTGACCGCCAACGCCTTGCAGGGCGACCGCGAGCGTTGCATGGCGGCCGGCATGGACGACTACCTGAGCAAACCCTTGCGCCGCACCGAACTGCAGCGTGTGCTGCAGCGCTGGCTACCCGGTCAGACAACCGCGACTGGCGATAAATGCTAAAGTGCGGCAGTCTTAAACACTGGACAGGACCTTCATCGGACCTGAAAATAGACGTTTCAGTGCACACCTGTACTTCTTTCACCGGGTGCACTGTGACTTTCACCACAACGCAATAGTCTACCTGTAGGCTGCCGCCCCGAACGCGATGCGTATCGGGCCGGCCGGGAAGATTCATCCCCTGCCGCAGGGGGTTATTGAGGAGCTCGCATGACCAAACAACACGCCTTTACTCGGGAAGACCTGCTGCGCTGCAGTCGCGGTGAGCTGTTCGGCCCAGGTAATGCGCAACTGCCCGCGCCGAACATGCTGATGGTCGATCGCATCACCCATATCAGCGAAGAAGGCGGCAAGTACGGCAAAGGTGAATTGGTCGCCGAGCTGGATATCAATCCGGACCTGTGGTTCTTCGCCTGCCACTTCGAAGGCGACCCGGTAATGCCGGGCTGCCTGGGCCTCGATGCCATGTGGCAGCTGGTAGGTTTCTTCCTCGGCTGGCAGGGCCTGCCAGGCCGCGGGCGCGCCCTGGGTTCGGGCGAGGTGAAGTTCTTCGGCCAGGTACTGCCGGAAGCCAAGAAAGTCACTTACAACATTCACATCAAGCGCGTCCTGAAGGGCAAGCTGAACATGGCCATCGCCGATGGCTCGGTCAGCGTCGACGGCCGCGAGATCTACACTGCCGAAGGCCTGCGGGTCGGCGTGTTCACCTCCACTGACAATTTCTAAGGGTTATTCGCATGCGCCGCGTCGTTATCACTGGTCTGGGCATCGTATCGTGCCTGGGCAATGACAAAGCTACCGTCACCGAAAACCTGCGCAACAGCCGTCCGGGTATCCGTTACAACCCGGAATACAAGGAAATGGGGCTGCGTAGCCAGGTTTCCGGGTCCATCGACCTCAACCTCGAAGAACTGATCGACCGCAAGGTCTACCGCTTCGTCGGCCACGCTGCTGCCTACGCCTACCTGGCGATGCAGGATGCGATCAAGGACGCCGGCCTGACCGAAGAGCAGGTTTCCAACCCGCGTACCGGCCTGGTGGCGGGCTCCGGCGGCGCCTCGACCCTGAACCAGATGGAAGCGCTGGACACCCTGCGTGAGAAAGGCGTCAAGCGCGTCGGCCCATACCGCGTTACCCGCACCATGGGCAGCACCGTTTCGGCGTGCCTGGCTACCCCGTTCAAGATCAAGGGTATCAACTACTCGATCTCCTCGGCCTGCGCCACTTCGGCACACTGCATCGGCACCGCGCTGGAGCAGATCCAGTGGGGCAAGCAGGACATCGTCTTCGCCGGTGGCGGTGAAGAAGAGCACTGGAGCCAGTCGTTCCTGTTCGATGCCATGGGCGCCCTGTCGACCAAGCGCAACGAAACCCCGGAACAGGCCTCGCGCGCCTACGACGCCGACCGTGATGGCTTCGTCATCGCTGGCGGTGGCGGCATGGTGGTGGTCGAGGAGCTGGAACACGCCCTGGCCCGTGGCGCCAAGATCTACGCGGAAATCGTCGGCTACGGCGCCACTTCCGACGGCTATGACATGGTTGCCCCGAGCGGCGAAGGTGCTATCCGCTGCATGCAGCAGGCGCTGTCGACCGTCGACACTCCGATCGATTACCTGAACACCCACGGCACCTCGACCCCGGTCGGTGACGTTGCCGAGATCAAGGGCGTTCGCGCCGTGTTCGGCGACAAGGCACCGAAAATCAGCTCGACCAAGAGCCTGTCGGGCCACTCGCTGGGCGCTGCCGGCGTACACGAGGCGATCTACTGCCTGCTGATGATGGAAAACAACTTCATCGCCGGCTCCGCCAACATCGACGAGCTGGACCCGGAGGTCGCCGACCTGCCGATCCTGCGCAAGACCGAAGAAAACGCCAAGATCGACACGGTCATGAGCAACAGCTTCGGCTTCGGCGGCACCAACGCCACCCTGGTGCTCAAGCGCTGGGAAGGCAAGTAAGACGCTGCTGCGGTAAACGAAAACGCCCCGACTGGTTCGGGGCGTTTTCATTTGTGTTGCCTGTACCGGCCCTATCGCCGGCAAGCCAGCTCCCACAGGTACTGCATAGGCTTCGGAACCTGCGCAGTACCTGTGGGAGCTGGCTTGCCGGCGATAGGGCCAGCACAGGAAAACCCTTATTTCTGCCTGGGCAGTACAGCCAGAAAATTCTCCCTGGCCACCTTGTTGGCAACTTGTTCCGGCAATGCATCCAGAAACGGCCTGAACCCGTGCATCTGCTCCCCAAGGCTACCAAACCGCCCCACCACATCCGAACCCAGCATGAACCGCTCCGGGAATTTCTCGACCAGTGCCAGCCACTCCTTGCGCGGCACACCCCGGTCATCCAGCAGATAGGGTTTCAGCACGCTCCACGACAAATCGACATACAGGTTCGGGTAATCCTCCAACAACCGCGTCAGCACCGGCAGCAGAAAGTCCATCTGCGTCTGGTGCCGGTGAATCTCCATGCTGCTGCCTGCATGCGCCCAGATGAACCGCGTGTGCGGGTGATTGCGCAGCGGCTCTTCGATCTCCGCCAGGTACAGCGGGTTGCGCTCGCGCTTCGAGGTGATGTTGGAATGCAGCAGCACCGGCAGGTCGCGCTCGGCCGCCATGTGGTAGATACGCGCCATGGCTTCGTTGTTGGCGCGCGGCGTGTCACCGCTGGTCAGAGCAGTCAGGTCATCGTGGCGGGTGAACACCTCGCCAATGCCCTGCCACAGCCCCGGATGCAGATCGAGCATGCGCTCGATATGGCTGGCGGCGTTCTTGTCCACCGGATTGAAGCCGGCCAGGAACGGATGAAAGCGCTTGCGCTGCTCGTCGGGCAGTTGCTGTAGCGCCGCCGCCACGTAGGTATCGGTGGCGCTGTACCAGTAGGCTTCGGCGTCATCCCCAGCGTAATAGCGTGGGCGCTTGGGCTCGTCTTCGTGCCACTTCTTGGCCACCGGGACGCCGGAAATCATCGACTGCTCGATACCGGCGGCATCCATGGCCTTGATCAGCGCAGGCATGCCTTCGCTTTCCTGGAAGAAGTCGACGTAGTGCAGGTGGGCATCACTGTAGCGGTAGTCGCGTGCCTGCGCCGCTTGGCACAGCCAGGTGGATAACAGCACGCAGGCCAACGCTCTCACGATCATGATAAAGCTTCCTTTTCCGGGTATCAGATCTCTAGACCGGCCGGCCTGCGAGACGGTTCAGCCGGGGCGGGCAAACCGCTATGCTTGGGGCATTTCCACCTTGCCTGGAGCCTTCCCATGAGCAGCCCCCTGGTCATCCGCCCACGTGCCGAATCGGTCGAGGGCCAGCCGATCCTGCGCCCGCTGCCATCGGCCCAGTGTCGCAGCGTCGGCCCGTTCGTGTTTTTCGACCACATGCTCGAAACCGACTATGCCCCGGGGCATGGTATGGACATCCGCCAGCACCCGCATATCGGCCTGTCGACCCTTACCTACCTGTTCGAAGGGACAATCCTGCACAAGGACAGCCTCGGCTCGGCGCAGCGGGTGCTGCCGGGCGACGTCAGCTGGATGACCGCAGGCAGCGGCGTGGCCCATGTCGAGCGTACTCCTGAAGATGCCCTGGCCCATGGCTCACGCCTGCACGGGCTGCAGGTATGGCTGGCATCGCCACGCGAGCAGGAACAAGGCCCGGCAAGCTACAGCCATCACCCGGCGGCGAGCCTGCCGGTCAGCGACAGCCTGGGGGTGCGCATCTGCATGATTGCCGGCAGCGGGTTCTGCCTGGAATCGCCGGTGCCGGTGCTCTCCCCTACCCTTTACGCGCATGTGCGGATGCAACCGGCAACCACGCTATTGGTGCCGAACGAGCATGTGCAGCGGGCGCTGTACCTGCTTGATGGTGAGCTGAGGATGAACGATGAGGAGGTGGAACCGTGCAGCCTGGTGGTCCTGCCGGAGGGCGAAGAGGTGACGCTGTATGCGGAGAGTGAGTGCCAGCTGGTGCTGATTGGTGGCGCGCCACTGGATGGGCCGCGGCGGATGAACTGGAACTTTGTCTCCAGTGACGTGGAACTGATCGAACAGGCCCGGGCCAAATGGGCTGCAGGGGACTGGCCGGTGGTGCCGGGGGAAACCTCCAGAATCGAGTTGCCGCGTTAATTGGGGCCGCTTTGCGGCCCTTCGCGGGCTTGCCCGCTCCCACTGGGACGGCGTTGCACTTACGGGCAGTTCCGTACCTGTGGGAGCGGGCAAGCCCGCGAAGGGCTGCGCAGCAGCCCCAATGCGCCATCAGCGCTGGAACACTTCGGTCAGCAGGTTATGCATCGAGCGGAACGCCCGCTCAGAGGTACGCCGGTCATACTGCATCTTGCCCGGCACATTGGCACTCGGGTCGGTAAACGAGTGCACCGCGCCGCCATAGCACAGCAATTGCCAGTCAACCTTGGCCGCGTTCATCTCCTCCTCGAACGCCGGCAACTGCTCCTTCGGCACCAGTGGATCGGAAGCGCCGTGCAGCACCAGCACCGAGCCCTTGATGCGCTTGGCATCTTCCGGATTCGGCGTGTCCAGGGTGCCATGGAACGACACCGCCGCACGCAAATCGGCGCCAGTACGGGCCAGCTCAAGTGCACAGCAGCCACCAAAGCAGAAACCGAACGTGCCGACCTTGCCCGGCTCCAGCAGCGCCTTCGACTGCCCCACCAGTTGCGCCAAGGCTTCCTGCATGCGCTTGCGCAGCTCGCCTCGGTCATTCTTCAACGGCATCATCGCCGCGCCGGCCTCGTCGGCATTGGACGGACGCACCGATTGCCCGTACAGGTCGGCAATCAGCACTACATAGCCCTTCTCGGCCACTTCCTTGGCGATGCGCTCGGCACCTTCGCCGATACCCATCCAGTTCGGCGCCATCACCAGACCTGGCCGCCCCAGCGCGCCCGGCTCGTATACCAGGCGGCTTTCATACGCCTTGCCGGACAGGTGATAGACCAGCGATTCGACGATTACTTTGCTCATCAAGCACTCCTTTGGCACTCGTCATCAATATGCTCGCCATGAAAAAAGCCCGCCGAAGCGGGCTTTCCTATGCATCAACTCAAGCAGACAGTTCGACCAGCAGCTTGTTCAGGCGACGAACGTAAGCCGCCGGGTCCTTCAAGCTGTCACCGGCCGCCAGGGCCGCCTGATCGAACAGGATGTGCGACAGCTCGGCGAAGCGGTCTTCGCTCTGCTCGTTGTCCAGCTTCTCGATCAGCGGGTGGGTCGGGTTGAACTCGAAGATCGGCTTGGACTCCGGCACCTTCTGCCCGCTGGCTTCGAGGATCTGGCGCATCTGCAGGCCCAGGTCCTGCTCACCGATGGCCAGGATCGCCGGCGAGTCGGTCAGGCGGTGCGACACGCGCACTTCGGCCACGCTGTCACCCAGCGCGCCCTTCAGGCGCTCGACCAGGCCTTCCTTGTCCTTGGCGACTTCTTCCTGGGCCTTCTTGTCTTCTTCCGAGTCCAGCTTGCCCAGGTCCAGGTCGCCACGGGCGACGTCGACAAAGGCCTTGCCGTCGAACTCGTTCAGGTAGCTCATCAGCCACTCGTCGATACGATCGGTCAGCAGCAGCACTTCGATGCCTTTCTTGCGGAAGACTTCCAGGTGCGGGCTGTTCTTGACCTGCGCGTACGACTCGCCGGTGAGGTAGTAGATCTTGTCCTGGCCTTCTTTGACGCGAGCCAGGTAGTCGGCCAGGGCGACGCTCTGCTCGCCGCTGTCATCCTGGGTGGAAGCGAAGCGCAGCAGGCCGGCGATCTTTTCCTTGTTGGCGAAGTCTTCGGCCGGGCCTTCCTTCAGCACCTGACCGAAGTTCTTCCAGAAGCCCTTGTACTGCTCGGGCTCGTTCTTCGCCAGCTTCTCCAGCATGTCCAGCACGCGCTTGGTCAGCGCGGTCTTCATCGAGTCGATGATCGGGTCTTTCTGCAGGATTTCACGCGACACGTTCAGCGACAGGTCGTTGGAGTCGACCACACCCTTGATGAAGCGCAGGTACAGCGGCAGGAACGATTCGGCCTGGTCCATGATGAACACGCGCTGCACGTACAGCTTCAGGCCGCGTGGCGCTTCGCGCTGGTACAGGTCGAACGGCGCGCGGGCGGGCACGTACAGCAGCGAGTTGTATTCGAGCTTGCCTTCTACTTTGTTGTGGCTCCAGGCCAGCGGGTTTTCGAAGTCATGGCCGATGTGCTTGTAGAACTCCTGGTATTCCTCGTCCTTGATTTCGGTACGCGGACGGGTCCACAGGGCGCTGGCACGGTTGACGGTTTCCCACTCTTCGGCCGGCTGCTCTTCGCCTTCGGCGGTAGCTTGCTCTTTCAGCAGCTGGATCGGCATGGCGATGTGGTCGGAGTACTTCTTGACCACGTTGCGCAGGCGCCAGCCATCGGCGAACTCCTGCTCGCCCTTCTTCAGGTGCAGGACGATGCGGGTGCCGCGCTGAGGCTTGTCGATGGTAGCGACTTCGAACTCACCTTCGCCCTTCGACGACCAGTGCACGCCTTCAGCGGCCGGCTGGCCGGCACGGCGGCTGTACACGTCGACCTTGTCGGCAACGATGAACGCGGAGTAGAAGCCCACACCGAACTGACCGATCAGGTGCGAGTCCTTCTTCTGGTCACCGGTGAGGTTCTTCATGAAGTCGGCAGTGCCGGACTTGGCGATGGTACCCAGGTGGGCGATGACGTCTTCGCGGCTCATGCCGATGCCGTTGTCCTCGAGGGTCACGGTACCGGCGTCCTTGTCGAAGCTCAGGCGAATCTTCAGGTCGGCGTCGCCTTCGAACAGCTCTGGCTTGGCCAGGGCCTCGAAACGCAGCTTGTCGGCGGCGTCGGAGGCGTTGGAGATCAATTCACGCAGGAAGATCTCCTTGTTCGAATACAGGGAATGGATCATGAGGTGCAGCAGCTGCTTTACCTCGGTCTGGAAGCCCAGCGTTTCTTTTTGAGTCTCCACACTCATGGTCTTCAAAACTCCGATCTGATGGCAGTTGACGCCTGGCGGCCAGATTGGCCAGCGTTTAGCGGCGGATGTCATGCAGATGGGGGCTGCCCGGATGATTTCAAGGGCTTTTCCGGTTCGATCTTGAAATGGGCGCGAGCCGTGGCGATCGGCGACTGCCTGTCCCCCTGCCAGGCGGTGATGGCCACATTGGTCACTCGCCGACCCTGGCGCCAAAGCTGGCACTGGGCGTAGGTATCGCGAAAGTGCCCGGCGCGCAGGTAATCGATGGAAAAGTCGATGATCTTCGGAATGCTTGCGCTCTCGCTGAAGATCAGCAGGTACAGCGCTGCCGACAGTTCCATGAAGCCCGCGATCACCCCGCCGTGGATGGCCGGCAGCAGCGGGTTGCCGATGTTGTCCTGGTTGGCCGGCAGGCGGAACAGCAGGTCATCGCCCTGACGCTCGCATTCAATGCCGATCAGGCCGGCATAGGGGATCAGCGCCAGCAAGGGCCGATAGTCTCCCACCGCATGAGCAGCGTTGAGCTGTTGGCGAACATTGTGCGGAATCATGCTCCGCCCTCCTTCAGGCTGTTGCCGAAGCGGATGCCACCCTTGATCTCCTGGCCCAGGCGCATGAACGTGCCCACCACCTGGCAGATAGGCTTGGCGGGGTCATCCTGATAGGCCGTGCCACGGGTGAAGATCACATCGCGGGTGACTCGGTAGCATTGGGCGTGGCCGTAGATGTCCTTGCCGGCCTCGGCCGGGTGCATGTAGTCGATGCGCAGGTCCAGTGTCGGGCACACCTCGAAGCGCGGCAGCACGCACAGCGTGGCCATGCCGCAGGTGGTGTCCATCAGCGTGGTCAGCGCGCCGCCATGCACGGCGCCGGTCTGCGGGTTGCCGACGATGGCCGCAGACCATGGCAGCACCAGGGTCATGCCATCGGCATTGGTTTGCACCACACGCATTTGCAACAACTGACAATGTTTCAGGGCCGAGAGAAAGCGCTCGGCCATGGCCATCAAGGTTGAATCGCTCATTGGCTGTTTCCCTGCGCATTGCCGCATCGGCATAAAATCGTTAAAAAGTCTATATAGAACGGGGCGTTATATATGTGTAATCTTCGCGGAACTTATTCCGCATAGTTGCACTCGAAGGAACAAGTCACTTATTTCACCAAGGAGAAACACCCCCATGCGTAAACCTTTTGCTTTTGCTCTGATGCTGGCCGCTGCCATGGGCCTGGCCGCTTGCGATAAAGCGAGCGAAGACAAAGCCCAGGACGCACAGCAACACGCCGAGCAAGCCCAGGAAAAAGCGGGCGAAGCTCAGGATAAAATGAACGAGGCTGCCAAGGAAAACGCCGAAGCCGCCAAAGATCAGGCCGAAGCCGAGCAGAAGGCCGCCGAAGAAGCCGCTCCGGCTACTCCGGCTCCGGAAGCCGCTCCAGCTGCTCCAGCCGAACCTGCCAAGCAGTAATCGGCTAAAACAAAAAAACCCGACATTGTCGGGTTTTTTTGTGCCTGAAACTTATGGGTTAAACGTTTCAGGTACCAGGAGCGGTGTTTTCCTTGGCGGGTTCGATGGAAACACTTTCGGTAGGTGTGAACACCATCACATCCAATACATCCGAATGGAACTCGCGGCGGTACAGAATCAGCACCACCCCGACACTCATGACCATGAATAACCATGGGCTGATGAACCAGCTCAACATGGCCATGCCGAAGTAATAGGAACGCAGGCCCAGGTTGAACTGGTTGGCGGCAAGCGACAGCACCCGCGCCGCCCGCGAGGCGAATGCCTTGCGCTCAAGCTCATTGACCAGCCGTTCACCGATCATCGGCGCCGACCCCACCAGTACTGCCGCGAAGTTGTATTGGCGCATGCACCAGCTGAAGGTGAAAAAGGCATAGACAAAAACCATGGCCAGGCACAGCAGCTTGATCTCCGACATGCCCTGGGAGGTCTGCTGCACCAGCGGCAGGTCGGCCAGCAGCGACAGAGCCCGGTCGGAAGCCCCGAGCACGGTGAGGATACCGGCGAGGATGATCAGGGTGCTGGAGGCGAAGAACGAGGCGTTGCGCTCGAGGTTGCCGATCACGCTGGCATCGGCAATGCGGTTGTCGCGCAGCAGCATGCGGCGCATCCAGTCTTCGCGGTACAGGTGCAGCACGCTGGCCAGGCACGCGGTGTCGCGGCCCTTCCAGATGGCATAGCGGGTGTAACCGCCCCAGCACAGGGCGAACCAGATGATGGCCAAAAGGTTGTTGAAGTTGCTTTGGATGAAGTTCATGCACGGTTCCCGGGAGGGCCAGATACCTGAAGGATAGGGACCGGATTTCGACGCTGGCAAGCGGCAAAAGGCACACATCCATCCTGATATTTGCACTGCTCATCCGGCCTCTTCGCGGGCACGCCCGCTCCCACAGGTACAGCGCCAATTCTGAGGTTTGCGCTTGACCTGTGGGAGCGGGCGTGCCCGCGAAGAGGCCGGTACAGGCAAACAAAAAGCCCCGCATCCTCTAGGATACGGGGCTCTTGAGTTTCCACCCTTGGCGAGCACCCTTCGGCTTGTGGCCGGTGCCGCCCTCAGGCTTCGACTATCAGGCCAGCGCTTCGCGCGGCTTGCCGAGCATGCGGTCGCAGGCCACGGCGCCAACCAGGGTCACCACCGAAGGCACCAGCCAGGCCAGGCCCTGGTCGCTCAGCGGCAGGTGAGCCATGAAGTCAGGCAGCACGTGGGCAATGCTGCTGCCCTTGATCGCATCGACCATGCCGAACAGCAGCGATACCAGCATCACTGGTGCCAGGATGCGGGTCGGCGAGTTCCACAGGTCCTTCACGAAGCTCAGCCCGACCACCACGATGCACGGCGGGTAGATCGCCGTAAGCACCGGGATCGAGAACATGATCAGCTTGGTCAGGCCGAGATTGGAGATCAACAGCGAGAAGCCCGCCAGGATCACCACCAGAGCGCGGTACGACAGCGGCAGGATCTGGCTGAAGTACTCGGCGCAGGCACAGGTCAGGCCAACGGCGGTCACCAGGCAGGCCAGCGCGATCAGCACGGCGAGGAAACCGCTGCCCAGCGAACCGAAGGTGTGCTGCACGTAGGCATGCAGTACCGCCGCACCGTTGGTAGCGTCAGCCGCGATCTCGTGGCTGGTTGCACCCAGTCGGAACAGGCTGATGTACACCAGGGCCAGACCGACGCCGGCGATCAGGCCGGCAATGATGGCATAGCGGGTGATCAGTTTCGGCGACTCGACACCGCGCGAGCGGATGGCGTTGACGATGACGATACCGAACACCAGGGCACCCAGGGTGTCCATGGTCAGGTAACCATCGGAGAAGCCCTTGGAGAACGCTGCGGCGGCATAGGCCGGCTGCGCTTCACCAATGGTGCCGGCAGGCAGCGCGAAGGCGGCGATGCCCAGCACCGCCAGGGCGATTATCTTCAGCGGCGCCAGGAAGCGGCCCACAGTGTCGAGCAGCTTGCCCGGGTACATCGACACGGCCAGTACCACGAGGAAGTACACCAGGCTGTAGATGAACAGCGCCAGCGGGCTTTCGCCGGTCAGCGGCGCAACGCCCACTTCGAACGATACGGTCGCGGTGCGCGGGGTGGCGAACAGCGGGCCGACCGACAGGTAGCACACGGCCGCCAGCAGGCCACCGAAGAACTTGCCGATCGGGCTGCTCAGGGCATCCATGCCGCCGCCGACCTTGGCCAGGGCGACCACGGTGATGACCGGCAGGCCAACGGCCGTAACCAGGAAGCCAAGGGCCGCCATCCATACGTGCGGGCCAGACTGCAGACCGACGATAGGCGGGAAGATGATGTTGCCAGCGCCCACGAAAAGCGCAAACGTCATAAAGCCAAGCGCCAGGATATCCTGGCCTTTGAGAACTTTCATTTAAGGTAGTACCACACTGCTGAAATCGGGATTCGAGAGGGGATTTCCCTTTGGATGAGGGGAAATGCTGCCCGGCTTGATAGGCCAGACCCGTTTAGCGTGTCGTTCCCTTTTGGGGTACGGGCACAGAGTGAGCGCGTAATGTAACTGTTTTGTCAGTCAAACGCACTGGCACAGTACTGCTTGTCCGATGTGCGTACATGTTTGTCGTCTGTGCGACCGAGGACAGCGAGAATTATCCTCGAATTGAAACATTCGTCTGCGTGAAAATTCCTATCAAACCCATCGAAAAATCC
>NZ_JBKGFP010000130.1:0-34761 GCF_046557535.1 Pseudomonas sp. S1(2024) | reverse complement strand
CCCGCGAAGAGGCCGGCACAGTCAACCCATCAGTCGAAATACCCACGCAACCCAAAGGCATACCCGGTATCCACCCCAGCAGCCTCGCCGCGGCTCCAGCGCTTCTTCAACACGAACTCGAACGCTGGCTCGTACAGCCCGTCCCGCACCAGTGCACCCGCCAGCACCTCCACGTCATACCAGCCATTGTCCAGCTCGATGATCGGCCGCCCCGGCACCTGGTAACGCGCCATCAGGTCACCCAGTGTCTTGGGCGTGAAGTGCTGCAGGATGCGCCAGGTGTACAGCATCAGCGCACCGTGCTCGACCTGCAGCACATAGCCATTGCGGCGGTGCTTCAGGCGGCTGCCGGGTTCGCGCAGGGCCGGGGTATGGTTGTCCAGGGTGAACAGGATGCGGTAGGGCAGGTTATCGACCCCGGCCAGTGGCAGCACGACCCCTTCGCGCACGGCCTGGTCGCCGCTGTCGCCATGGGTGAAGGCATGGGCAAGGTCGTCGGGCAATTCATGTTGTTGCTTGAAGCGCTCGAGCAACTGGATATCGCCGAGTAGAAAGTAGTCGACCAGGTCGTTGAGCACTTCGCTGAATTCGTGGCGCATCTGTTTTCCTTGTTGGTGCGCGTGAGGGCAATGGCAAATGTAGCACTTCAGATTGGCTTCAGATTGCCCCCTGATACTGCCACCAACACCTGACTTGAAAGGGGGACCGCCATGACTCAGGCAGACAGCGCCAGCCTGTTTCCACTGGCTATCGGCAGCCACGGCGAGCGCCTTGCCCGCATGACGCTGAAACGCTCGGGGGAGCCCGGGCGCGACGAGCTGGAACAGTTCATTCACGCCCGCTTTGCCTGCGCGCACCACGCCGACGTGCAGCACTACCTGCCCGAACTGCTCGGCCTGCATGACAGCCACGGGCGCCTGATGGCCGCCGCCGGCATACGCCTGGCCAGCAGTGGGCCGACCTTCCTCGAGCGTTACCTGGATGAGCCGCTGGAAGCGGCCGTGACCCGGCTGTCTGGCAGCTCGGTGAGCCGTGCACAGTTGGTAGAAGTGGGCAACCTGGCCGCGCTCAGCGCCGGCAGCGCGCGGATCATGATCATTGCCGTGACCTGGTTGCTGGCCGCCCGCGGTTTGCAGTGGGTGGCCTTCACCGGTGCCGCGACGCTGGTCAACAGCTTTCATCGCCTGGGCCTGGTGCCGACGGCGCTGGCTGTGGCCGACCCTGGCCGGCTGAACGGCGATGCCGATAGTTGGGGCAGTTACTACGCTCAGCACCCGCAAGTGTTCGTTGGCAACATCGGCTACGGCCATGCAGCCCTGGCCCGCGGCGGCGTTTTCGAGCGGCTGGGCTTGCCCGCGAGCGTGCAGGAGGCCGGCCATGCCGCGTGAATGCCAGCTGTTCAGGGAAGTGTTGCAACTGCATGCCCGCCACCGAGGGGCACAACCGGCGTTGCTGGGCCTTGGCGGGCCGTTCACCTATCAACAATTGCTGGACGAGGTCGAGCAACGCCAGGCCTGGCTGAGCGCGCAGCCACCGGGCACTTTCGCCCTGGCCCTGGAGAACGGTCCCGAGGCGCTGTTCTGGGACCTGGCGGCGCTGTTCGCGGCGCGCCCCATCGTTATTCTGCCGGCGTTCTTCAGCAGCGCCCAGCGCCGCCACTGCCTGGCACAGAGCGGGGCGGTGCTGGCGCTGGCCGACGAGGCTTTCGCTGACGACTTGCACGCCAGCGGCTTCTCTGCCGGTGAGCGCTTCTGGAGCCGGCAGCCGCCAGCGGCCGCACCCTTGCCACCGGGTACCGCGAAGATTACCTACACCTCCGGCAGTACCGGTGCACCCAAGGGCGTATGCCTGAGCGCCGAGGCCATGCTGCGGGTAGCGCGTGAGCTGGAGGCTGCCAGCCGGCCCACGGCGCCAGGCAAGTACCTGGCGGTATTGCCTCTGGCGGTGCTGCTGGAAAACCTGGGCCTGTACGCGGCCCTGCTGGCCGGGGCGAGCATTGCCCTGTATCCGCAGGCGCAACTGGGTTTTCGCGGTGCCAGTCAGGTCGACTTCAAGCAATTGCTGGGCGCCATCGCCTTGAGTGGTGCCGAAAGCCTGATCCTGGTGCCGCAACTGCTGCTTGGGCTGGTCACTGCCATCGAGCGCGGCCTGATGCGGGTCGGCCCGTTGCGCTTCGTGGCGGTGGGCGGCGCGCGGGTGGCGCCGAGCCTGCTGGCCCGGGCCCAGGCCATCGGGCTACCGGTGTTCGAGGGCTATGGCTTGTCCGAATGCGCTTCGGTGGTATGCCTCAACCGCCCCGGGGCGCATCGTGCGGGCAGTGTCGGGCGGCCGCTGCCGCATGTGCAGGTGCGCATTGCCGAAGATGGCGAAGTGCAGGTGGCCGGTTCGGCGTTGCTCGGCTACCTGGGCGAACCACCCTTCAGCGAGCCGTGGTTGTCGACCGGTGACCTGGGCCACTTCGACAGCGACGGCTTCCTGTACCTGGCCGGGCGCAAGAAGCACCAGTACAGCACCAGCTTCGGGCGCAACGTCAACCCCGAATGGGTCGAGGCCGAACTGACCCAGGGCGGGGTGATCGCCCAGGCGTTCGTCCACGGCGAAGGCCTGGCACACAACCTGGCGTTGATCTGGCCGCTGGACCCGCAGGCTGACGACCACACCCTGGAACAGGCCATCCGCCAGGCCAATGCCGGCCTGCCGGACTATGCCCGGGTGCATGCCTGGCGGCGTCTGCCCGAACCTTTGAGTGCCGCCGGGCAAACCCTGACCGCCAACGGCCGGCCACGCCGCGAACAGATCCTGCGGTGTTACCAGTCCCTGTTATCCGACCTTCAATGATCTACGAGGTTTGCCATGCTTTTCTTCGACATGCTGCAGCAGGAAACCGCCGACGAGCGTACGGCATTGTTCAGTGTCCCGGTCATCCGCGACGCGCTGGCCGGCAAGGCCAGCCTCGAGGCCTATGTGGCCTTTCTCACCCAGGCTTACCACCACGTGCGGCACACCGTGCCATTGATGATGGCCTGCGGGGCCCGTTTGCCGGCGCGGCTTGAGTGGCTGCGCGGCGCAGTGTGCGAGTACATCGACGAGGAGTACGGCCATGAGCGCTGGATTCTCGATGACATCGCCGCCTGCGGTGGCGACCCGCACCAGGTGGCCGGCGGCCGGCCGGCATTGCCCATCGAGCTGATGGTGGCATTTCTCTACGACCAGATTGCCCGTGGCAACCCGGTCGGGCTGTTCGGCATGGTCAACGTGCTCGAAGGCACCAGCATTGCCCTCGCCACCCAGGCAGCCGGTACCCTGCAGAGCAGCCTCGGCCTGCCGGACAAGGCGTTCAGCTACCTGAGTTCCCACGGCGCCCTGGACCAGGACCACATGGCCACCTACCGTGGCCTGATGAACCGTCTGGACCAGCCAGAAGACCAGCAGGCGGTAATCCACGCTGCCAAAGTGGTGTATCGCCTGTATACCGCCATGTTCGAAGGGCTGCCGCGTACCGCGCAGCAGGAGGTAAAGCATGCGCTTGCCTGATTGCGTGGCGGTGCTCACCGGTGCCAGCGGTGGCATCGGCCTGGAGTTGGCGGCCCAGCTATGCAGTGCCGGTGCTCGCGTACTGGCGGTCAGCCGGCAGCAGGGCAAGCTGACCGAACTGATGGCGCGCTACCCCGGGCAATTGCGCTGGCAGCAGGCCGACCTGCGCTGCGCCGAAGGCCGCCGTGACGTGCTGGAGGCAGCGCGGGCGATGGGTAGTTGCAACCTGTTGATCAACGCCGCCGGGGTCAACCGCTTCGCCTTGCTCGAACAGATGGACGAGGCCGCCCTCGACGAGTTGTTCGACCTCAATATCAAGGCCGCCGTGCAGCTCACCCGCCTGTGCCTGCCGCTGCTGCGCGCCCAGCCCAGTGCGCTGGTGGTGAACGTGGGGTCGATCTACGGCTCCATCGGCTACCCAGGCTATGCCACCTACTGCGCCAGCAAGTTTGCCTTGCGCGGGTTCTCCGAGGCATTGCGCCGCGAGCTTGCCGACACCTCGGTGAACGTGCTGTATGCCGCACCGCGCACTACCCGCACGACGATGAACAGTAGCGCCGCGCAGGCCCTTAATCAGGCGTTGAAGGTAGGCGTCGATGACCCGCAGGATGTCGCCCGGGCAGTGCTCGACGCGGTACAGGCCGAGCGCAGCGAACTGTACCTGGGTTGGCCGGAGAAACTCTTCGTGCGCCTTAACGGCATGCTGCCAGGCGTGGTCGACCGCGCCCTGCGCAAGCAATTGCCGCTGATCCGTCGCTACAGCAACTGGCACAGCAAGGAGTCGAGCAAATGAAACGTCTGATACTGGCCAGCCTGCTGGCCATCGCCCCGTTCACCTGGGCCCTCGACCAGAACGGTACCCAGCAACTCAACGCCATCCAGCAGCGCTGGGCGGTGGTTCGCTATAACCTGCCCGAAGCCCAGCGTGCCGGGGCATTCGAGGCCCTGGCGGCACAGTCGGCGGCGTTGGTGCGCCAGCATCCGGGCTCGGCCGAGCCGCTGATCTGGGACGGCATCGTCAACAGCAGCTGGGCCGGCGCCACCGGTGGGCTGGGCGCGTTGGGCAAGGTCAAGGCCGCCCGCGCCAGCCTGGAAAAGGCCCTGGCCATGGACCCCAAGGCCCTGCAGGGCTCGGCCTACACCAGCCTGGGCGCGCTGTACGACCAAGTGCCCGGCTGGCCATTGAGCTTCGGCGACCAGGCCAAGGCCGAGGCCATGCTGCGCCAGGCGCTGGCGATCAACCCGGACGGTATCGACAGCAACTATTTCTGGGCCGACCACCTGTACCGGCAAAACCGCTACGACGAAGCCCGTGCCGCCCTGCAAAAGGCGTTGCAGGCACCGCCCCGGCCCGGGAGAGAGTTGGCCGACCAGGGCCGGCGTGGTGAAATCGATGCTTTACTCAACGCGATCAAGGACAAACAGGATTAAGCATGCGCCTGCTGCTGGTAGAAGATGACGTCGCGTTGGGGGAGGGGATTTGTGACGGCCTGCGCCGCGAGGGCTATACCCTCGACTGGTTGCAGGATGGCGCCAGTGCCTTGCATGCCCTGTGTCACGAAGAGTTCGACCTGGCCATCCTCGACCTGGGCTTGCCGCGCCTGGATGGCATCGAGTTGCTGCGGCGCCTGCGTGCGGCCGGGAAGAGCCTGCCAGTGCTGGTGCTGACCGCCCGCGACGCCACCGATGACCGCATTGCCGGGCTGGATGCCGGCGCCGACGACTACCTGGTCAAACCCTTCGACCTCAACGAACTCAAGGCCCGCTTGCGGGCCTTGCTGCGGCGCAGTAGCGGCCGCGCCCGGGTGCTGATAGAGCATGCCGGGGTATGCCTGGATCCGGTCAGCCAGCAGGTGCACTACCTGGGCCAGCCGGTGGTACTCACGCCCAAGGAATACCTGCTGCTGCACGAGCTGCTGGCCCAGCCGGGCAAGGTGTTCACCCGCGAACGCTTGACCCAGTTGCTGTATGGCTGGGATGAAGAGCCGGAGAGCAACACCCTGGAAGTGAACATCTACCACCTGCGCAAGAAGCTGTTCAACGGCCTGATCCGCACCGTGCGCGGGATTGGCTACCTGGTGGAACGCAAGTCATGAGCTCGTTGCGCCAACGCACCTTGTGGCGGGTGATGCTGCTGTTGCTGGTCGGCAGCGGGTTGCTGGCGCTGTACAACTATCACGACAGCCGCCACGAAATTAACGAAGTGTACGACGCCCACCTGGCGCAGAACGCCCGGCTGCTGCAGGGCATCATGAGCCTGCCGGTGCAAGAGCAGAGCCGTGACGAGTTGTACCGCGCCTTCGACGAGGCCTTGAGCAAGGCCGGGCACCACAAGGTGGGGCACCGCTACGAGAGCAAGCTGGCCTTCCAGGTATGGGCCGACGACGGCGGGCTGCTGGTACACACGCCCAGCGCCCCGCAGCTGGGGCAGGCGCCGCGGGTGCCGGGTTTCGCCGACGTGGTGGTGGATGGGCGCCGTTGGCGCAGTTTTGTCTTGCCGGTGCCGGAAAAACACTGGGTGATCTGGGTGGGCGAGCGCAACGACGTGCGTAACGACCTGATCGAACGCATCGTGCAGCACACGCTGTTGCCATTCCTGTTCGGCAGCCTGGCCCTGGCCTTGCTGGTGTGGGCGGCCATAGGCTGGGGGCTGCGGCCGCTGCAGAACATGGCCAGGGTGATCCGCGCCCGCCACGCCGAGTCGCTCGAGCCGTTGCAGCTTGTGCCGTTGCCTAAGGAGCTGGAGCCGATGCAGGCGGCGATCAACCGCCTGCTCGGGCAGATCGACGACCTGCTGCGCCGCGAACACCGTTTCATCGCCGACGCTGCCCACGAGATGCGCACGCCCTTGGCCATCCTGCGCCTGCATGCGCAGAACGCCCTGAATGCAGACAGCGCTGCCGAGCGGGACAAGGCCCTGCAGTTCCTGATGGGCGGTGTCGACCGCCTTGCCCGGGTGGTCAACCAGCTGTTGACCCTGGCCCGCCTGGAGCCGCGACCAGGCCGGCGTGACTGGCCGCGGGTGGACCTGGAGGGCGTGGTGGCCGAGACTCTGGCAGAGCTTACCCCCTGGATACTGGAGCGCGGGCTGGAGCCTTCGCTGGACATCGCCGCCGGCGACTACCATTTGCACACCGACGCTGGCGCGCTGGGTATTGCCTTGCAGAACCTGGTGGCCAATGCCGTGGACCATTCGCCGGCAGGCGGTCGGGTCACCGTGACACTGCAGTGCGAAGGGCAGGCCTTGCTGGTCAGTGTCGACGACGAAGGGCCGGGCATCGCCGAAGTCGACCAGCAGCGGGTATTCGAGCGCTTCTACAGCAAGGGCTCGACCAATGGCGCCGGGCTGGGGTTGTCGATCGTCAGCACCATCATGACCCGCCTGGGTGGCAGCGTGCAGTTGCGCAACCAGACGCCACACGGATTGCGCGCGACCTTGCGCCTGCCCGTGGAGCCCTGAACGCTTGCTAGTGTTTCTGGGCGATCTGGATCAGGTTGCCGCAAGTGTCATCGAACACCGCTACGGTGACCGGCCCCATGGCAGTAGGCGGTTGGGTGAACTGCACGCCCGCTGCGCACAGCCGGGTATATTCGGCCTGGATGTCCCGCACGCCGAACGAGGTGGCGGGGATGCCGTCCTGCTTGAGCGCGGCTTTGTAGACCTTGGCGGCCGGGTGCGCGTCGGGCTCGAGCAGCAGCTCGACGCCGTTGGGGTCGTTGGGGGAGGTGAGGGTCAGCCAGCGGTGTCGGCCCATGGGGATGTCGTGCTTGGGCTCGAAACCGAGTACGTAGTGGTAGAAAGCCAGGGCCTTGGCCTGGTCGTCGACGAGGATGCTGGTGACTATGATCTTCATGAACGCACACCGTATGCCTGGAGTCGTTGAGTACCAGTAAAGACAATCAGCGGCATTTGGCCAGGGCACCGGGTTCACTGCTAACCCTGCAACGCGATCCGACAGCATTTCTCTTCACGGTCAAAGTTCCAGATGGGTTGGTGGCAATGGGGGTTGTAGCGTTGATCGGGCGATACCACCCAAACCAAGGAGTGAACCCCATGCAAGAAGAACCCGTTAACGAGCCAGACGACACGCTCGACCACGAACAGCTGGAAAATGCAGAACCGCAGGCAACGTTGTCCAGGCGCAAGCGCGGTATAGGGCCAGTAGTCGGCATGCCCTGCAGGCCAGGGTACAAGCTGATTGGTGATGACTGTGTAATCGCCAATATCGATTTCGAGTGAAGCAAAGGGGGGGGCGCATCGCGCCCCTCGTAAAAACCTGCTCAAGCCATAGGTAAATCCTTCATCACCTGGCCCCCACCCAGCCGCTGCCGAGGGTAAAGTGACAGGCATGATCCCAGCGCGCCCAGACCGGCGTCAGAGAGGTGCCCGTGGCGGCCTACACATTGCGACAACTCAAGTACTTCGTCACCACCGTCGAGGCCGGCAGCGTGGCCGAAGCTTCACGCCAGCTGTACATTGCCCAGCCGTCCATCTCCACGGCCATCAAGAGCCTGGAAGAAAGCTTTGGCGTGCAGCTGTTCATCCGCCACCACGCCCAGGGTGTGTCACTGACGCCCAGCGGCAAGCGCTTCTATGCCAAGACCAAGTCGCTGCTGCAGATGGCCCACGAATTCGAGCAGAACGCCCTGGCCGACAACGACACCGTGGCCGGGCAAATCGACATCGGCTGCTTCGAAACCGTGGCACCGCTGTACCTGCCGCGCCTGATCGCCGGCTTTCGCCAGCGTTACCCGGGGGTGGATATCCGCCTGCGCGACGGCGAGCAGCAGGACCTGATCCAGGGCCTGACTGCCGGTACCTTCGACCTGGCGTTCCTCTACGACCATGACCTGGACGGCACCATCGAGGCCGAGCCGCTCATGCCGCCGCAGAAGCCCTATGTGCTGCTCCCCGAGAACCACCGCTTCGCCGGGCAGGCCCAGGTGTCGCTGCGCGATCTGTGCCCGGAGCCGATGATCCTGCTGGACGTCGCCCCCAGCCGTACCTACTTCGTCAGCCTGTTCAACGAAATGGGCCTGACGCCCAATATCGTCTTCAGTTCGCCGTCGATCGAGATGGTACGCGGCATGGTCGGGCAGGGCTTTGGCTTTTCGTTGCTGGTGACGCGGCCGCATTCGGAGTACACCTACGACGGGCAACGCCTGGCCATGCTGGATATAGCCGAGCCTGTGGCGCTGTCAGGGCTGGCAGCGGCGTGGTTGAAGCGGGTGCAACTGACCAAGCCGGCGCAGTTGTTCGTCGAGTTTTGCCGGGAAGAACTGGCCAAGTTCTGAAACGGGCACGCCATGCAGGAGCATGGCGTGCCCGTTGGTCAGGGGTTGACCTGATAGCCGCGCCCTTGCAGGCAGCCGGCATAGGCACTGGCATGAGCCTGGGTTTTCGCTTCGTCCTGGCCGCGCCGGTCCTGACGGCGGTCCTGACGCTGGCGCATGCCACCGACCGCAGCACCGGCGGCGGCCACTTCGCCGGCGCGGTTCTGTCGGTATTGCTCCTTGGCATCGTCACCGACCCGGTCATACAGCTCGTCGTGCTGGTTGCCGCGCACCTGCGCGCCTGCCGCACCGGCAACCGCGCCGGCGGCGGCACCGCGTACCCGGCCACCGACATGGGGGTCGCTGGAGGTCGCGGCACTGTTCGCGGCATTGGTCGCGACAGTATTGCAATCATTGATATCCAGTTGCATCTGCTGGCTGCTCTGGCCCTTGAGCGGCACCACCGACTGCGCCTGGGCTGCCGATGCCGCGCACAGCAGCACCAGCAGGCAACTCCACGTGAACGTACGCATGGCAAACCTCCAGCGGGTGGGGATCCCGTTTCACAGGATAGTTCTATTTGCTGCCGATGATGGCAGTTTTGCCGGGATGGTCTAAACCGGATATCAAACGTGGTTCGCCTGCGTATCACGGCGTGAATCCGGGCTACCTGTGGAAACCCCATGAGCCAGAGCCAGCAACTGATCATCTGTGAGTACTGTGACACGGTGTACCACCGTGCGCCGCTGCTCAAGCACCAGCGCGCCGTTTGCCAGCGCTGTGGCGGCGTACTGTACCGGCATACCTCGCTGACGGTGCAGCAACGCCTGGCCCTGAGTGTGACGGGTGGCATCCTGCTGGTGTTCGCCAACGCCTACCCGGTGATGACCATTGGCATGCAAGGGCTCACCCATTCCGCGACATTATGGGACTCGGTACAGATCCTCAGCCACGGCAGCATCACCTTCATCGCCCTGGTCATGGCCCTGTCGATCATCTTTGCGCCGGTGCTGCAGATTACCCTCTTGTGCTGGGTGTTGGGTTTCGCCCTGGCCGGCCAGCGCGCCCCCGGTTTTGCCCTGTGCATGCGCAGCCTGGAGGGCCTGCGGCCTTGGAGCATGCTGGAGGTGTGCCTGCTGGGGGCGATGGTGGCGGTGATCAAGCTGGCGGGGCTTCTCGACGTGATACCTGGCATCGGCCTGCTGGCGCTGGCCGCGCTGAGCATGCTGATCATCCATATCGCCGGCAAGGACATCCGCGGCCTTTGGGAGCAGGTATGAATACCCCGGCCAACGCCGACGACCTGGGCCTGTGCCTGTGCCATGGCTGCGGTCAGGCCTGCGAACTGGGCAGCGACAAGCACACCTGCGAGCGCTGTGGTGCCGCCATCCACCGGCGCAAGGCCAATGCAATCAGCCGTGGCTGGGCGTTTCTGCTGGCGGCGCTGGTTTTCTACATTCCCGCCAACCTGCTGCCGGTGATGCACACCGAAATGCTCGGCAGTGGCAGCGAAAGCACCATCGGTGGCGGCGTGCTGGAGTTCTGGGAGGCAGGGGCCTGGGACATCGCGCTGATCATCTTCATTGCCAGCGTGGGTGTGCCGGCCATCAAGTTCTTCTCGCTCGGCCTGTTGCTGTTCACCGCCCAGCGCGGTTCTACCTGGGCCTGCCGGCAGCGCTCGCAGCTGTACCGTTTCGTCGAGCTTATCGGCTACTGGTCGATGCTCGATGTGATGGTGGTGGCGCTGGTGGCGGCGCTGGTGCAACTGCGCGGGCTGGGCACCATCGAGCCGCGGGTAGGCATCCTGTTTTTCGGCATGGTGGTGGTATTGACCATGTTTTCTGCGATGAGCTTCGATCCACGCCTGATCTGGGATAGCCGTACCAACGAGGGAGGCCGCATTGATGGTGCAACAGACTGACAAGCGCGAGGGCGCGGGGCAGGTTGAAGTGCGCACCCGGCGCTGGAGCGTGTCGCTGGTATGGATCGTGCCGATACTGGCGATCCTGATCGGCGCTTCGCTGGTGGTGCGCAACTGGATGCAGCAGGGCCCGGTCATCGCCATTTCCTTCCACACCGGGGAAGGGCTGGTGGCGCACAAGACCCAGGTCAAGTACCGCAGCGTGGTGATCGGCGAAGTCACCACGGTGGACCTGGCCGACGACAAGAAGAGCGTGGTCGCCAAGGTCCAGCTGTCCAACGACGCCCGTGCGTTCGCCACCCAGGGGGCGCGCTTCTGGGTGGTACGGCCACGCATTGGCGTGGGCGGCGTGTCCGGCGTGGACACGCTGCTGTCGGGCAGTTTCATCGGGGCGGATTCCGGCGAATCGAAAGTGCCGGAAAAGTCCTTTGTCGGCCTGGAGCTGCCACCGCCGATCACCTACGACGAGAAAGGCAAGCGCTTTGTCCTGACCGCCAGTGACCTGGGCTCGCTGGATATTGGCTCGTCGATCTACTACCGCAAGATCCCGGTGGGCGAAGTGGTGTCCTTTGCCCTGCAGGGCGATGGCAAGGGCGTGGAGATCGGCGTGTTCGTGCAGGCCCCCTACGACAGCTTCGTCACCGCCGATACCCGCTTCTGGAACGCCAGTGGCGTCGACATGCAGATCGGTGCCAACGGCCTGAAGATCGATACCGAATCACTGTCGTCGATCCTGGTGGGCGGGTTGGCCTTTGGCTCGCCCGACTTCGCCCCGCAAGCCGAGCCTGCTGCCGACCAGGCGCACTTCCAGCTGTTTGCCGACCGCGATACCGCCCTGGCACCGCCCAGTGGCCAGGCCCAGTACCTGCAGTTGCGCTTCGACCAGGCCATGCGCGGCTTGTCGGTAGGCGCCCCAGTGGAGTTCAAGGGGGTCGAGTTTGGCCGAGTCACATCGGTGCAGCTCGACTATGATGCCACCCGGCAGACCTTCCCGGTGGTGGTCGAAGCGGTGATCTACCCGCAGCGGCTGGGGCCGGTACACCGCAAGATGCTGTCTGTGTTCAAGCATTCCGAAGGTGACATGGACGGCGCGCGACGGTTGATCGGCACCTTCGTCGAGCACGGCCTGCGGGCCCAGGCGCGCAGCGGCAACCTGATCACCGGGCAGATGTTCATCTCCCTGGACTTCTACCCGGATGCCCCCAAGGTGGCCTTCGACAAGACCGCAGACCCAATCACCATCCCCACATTGCCCGGCAGCCTGGAGCAGCTCCAGGAACAGCTGCAGCGGGTGGTGGAGCGCATCAGCAAACTGCCGCTGGAGAGCATCGCCAGCAACCTGGACGGCAGCCTGCGAGAGCTGCGTGCCAGCCTCAAGCAGTTCAATGGCCAGACGCTGCCGGAGGTGAAAGTGGCACTGGACGAAGTGCACAAGACCCTGCGCACGGCCAATTCGGCCATTTCCGAGGACTCGCCGCAGCGCGAGCGGATGGGGGAAACCCTGGACGAACTGGAGCGCATGTCGCGTTCGCTGCGAGACCTTGCCGATTACCTGGGGCGGCACCCCGAATCACTGATACGCGGCCGGCCGAAAGCGGCCACTGCCGCCGAGCTGGAACCCTGAGGAGACAGCCGATGCTTCGACTGCGCAATGTATGTGGCGCCGGCCTGCTGGCAGTGCTGTTGGGCTGCAGCAGTACCCCGAACAACTATCACACGCTGGTACCGAGCGAGCCTGTACGCGACGGTGGCCAGCGCATCCAGGTGGCGAGGGTGGTCGTGCCGCCGCAGGTGGACCGCCCACAGTTGGTGGTGCGACAAGGGCAGAGCGGCCTGGCCATCCTCGAGACGGAGTGGTGGGGTGCCAACCTGGTGGATGAGTTTCGCAGCGCCTTGCAGGACCAGTTGGGCGGGCCGGTGGGTGGCGGCAAGGTGTTGTTGCGGGTGGACGTGCAGCGCTTCGATACCGTGCCGGGGCGCTACGCCTCGCTGGAGGCGGTATGGCGCCTGACGCGCTCGGGGGAGGCCGAACTGACCTGCCGTACCTCGCTACAGACGCCCGCAGACAACAGCATCGCCAGCCTGGTCAATGCCCACCAGGCCAATCTGCGCAAACTGGCCGAGGCGGTGCGGGTGAGTGCCCGGCAGGGCAGCTGTTCTGCATCCTGAGCATCTCGCGGACCGTTGTAGGAGCGGCCTTGTGTCGCGATAGGGCCGCATGGCGGCCCCAGCAATCGTTGTTGTAACGCTGAAAGCCGGGGGCCGCTTCGCGGCCCTGTCGCGACACAAGGCCGTCCCCGCGAGCAATCAGTTCAGGCGTACAGCGTTCTGTTTCTTGCCACTGCTGACCGTTTCCTGTCCCCGTTCGGTTTTGTCCATTGGCAACTGGTCGAAGTCGCGCAGGCCATCCTTGCGGTACGGGTCGCCGATCCAGCGCGGCGCCACCACAAACTGCGGGCTCACCAGGCTCTTGGCCGGCTCGTAACGGTCATAGCTCAGCCCAGCCAGGTCGGACAGGGTATGGATCAGGTGCGAGCTGCTGTAGGGGCGATCGGCCATCGCCTGCAAGTCGCGCGGGTGCTCGGCCTGCCAGCTTGGCGAAGTCCACAGCAAGAACGGGATGGTGTACATCGGCCGGGTCGGCGCGCCTTCGTTGCGCCCCAGGCGGTCGTGGTTGCCAGAGCTGTACACATCTTCGCCATGGTCGGACAGGTACAGCAGGAAACCATTGGGGGAACTGGCCGAGTAACGCTTGATCAGGCTAGACACCACGTAGTCGTTGTAGCGCACCGCGTTGTCGTAGAAGTTGTAGGTTTGCACCTGGTCGTCCGTCAGCTTGCCGGGCACCCCCTGACGGTCGTTGAAGTGCGCGTAGTCGTTCGGGTAGCGGTAGCGATAGTCCATGTGCGTACCCAGCAGGTGCACGATGATGAACTTGTTTGGCGCCGGGTCCTGCAGGGCCTTCTCGAACGGCGACAGCACCACGTCGTCGTATTGGCTGGCATTCTGGTTGCGCTGGTTGTTCAGGTAGACCGGCGCGTCCGTCTGCTGGGAGAAGGTGGTCAGCATGGTGTTGCGCTTGGTCATGGTCTGCTGGTTGGTGATCCAGAAGGTCTTGTAGCCGGCCTGTTTCATCAGGTTGATCAGTGACGGGTCAGTGAGGAAACGGTCCGGGTTCTGCTCGTCGCCGAAGGTGAGGATCTGCTGCATCACTTCGATGGTATACGGGCGTGGCGACACCACGTTGCGGAACACCGTCAGGCCCTTGTCGCTGGCGGCCAGCGCATCGAGATTGGGCGTGGTGTCGCGGTTGTAGCCGTACAGGTGCATGTGTTCGCGAGTGGTGGATTCGCCCAGCACCAGCACCAGCGTGCGTGGCGCTGCACCGCTGCTGTCACGCAGGTTCTGCAGGGGCGGCAGCGCGGCGTTCTTGGCCAGCAGCTCTTGCATGTTGTCCAGTTGCTGGCGGTACTGGCGGTAGCCGACCAGCAGTTGCCAGGGCACGGCGGGCTCCATGCGTTGCTGCACTTTCTCCGCCGCGTCGGCGAAGCTGCGCTCCTGGGTGACCATCTGCTTGTAGAACGGGTACACCAGGTTGGCCAACAGCAACAAGGCGACCACCGGCAGGCGGCTGCGCAGTGGCAGGCTGACCGGGCGTACGCGCTTCCACAGCAGCACCGCCCCCAGCGTGTACAACAGCAATGCCAGGCCCAGCCAGGCGCTGAAGTACTGGCTGAAGTACTCACCGGCCTCGGCGGTGTTGGACTCGAACATCACGAAAATGACGCTTTGCGAGAACTCCTGGCGATAGATGCCGAAGTAGCTCAGGCCCACCAGTGAAGCGGCCCACAGCACCAGGCCTATACCTGCGGCCGTGGCGCGGGTGAAGCGCGGCAGCAGCAGTACCGGTGCCAGCCACAGGCTGCTGAGGAAGAATGCATCGCGAAAGCCGGCGAACCCGGTGGTACCGCTGAACAGCAGCAACGCCTGGGTCACCCCCGAGAAGTACCAGAAGAACAGCAAAAGCCAGCCCAGGCCGGCCCAATCCACGCGCTTGGGCGAGGAGGGGGATGGAGTGTGTGACACGTATGCCTCGTCGTACTTGGCGGCCAGCGGATGTGCTCGTGGCCGGAAAGGGCGTGACGCTAATCTGCCGAGCGTGAAAATAACGTCAACGAGACGCTGGCCCAGGCAAGGTATGATGTATTCAGCCAAACCGGACTGACAGGTCGAGTGAGAATGAACCGTCGCAAGAAGATCAAGCAGCTACTGCAGGCGCACGCCAAGAAGGCCAGTGCCAAGCTGGCGCCGCGCAAGCCCAAGTACATTTGCAAGGCCGACCGTTTGAAGATGGAGGCCGAGGCTGCGGGGGATACCCCCACCTGACTGGCTGGCGCGGACCTTGTAGGAGCGGCCTTGTGTCGCGATCGGGCCGCAGAGCGGCCCCACGATTTCTGCATTGAAGCAGATATCGCCGGGGCCGCTTTGCGGCCCGATCGCGACACAAGGCCACTCCTACAGGGCTCGCGTTGGCTGCTTGCGGTCAGCGGCGATAGTAGCGGTGGTCATCATTGTAGCGGTGGTGCATGGCCCGCTCATGGCGGTGCTCCCAGTCGCGGCGCCGTTCCCAGTCGCGTCGGCGTTCCCAGTCTCGCCGGCGCTCCCAATCACGGCGGGCCTGCTCGCGGCGCCACTGTTCGCGGCGCCAGTCGCTGCGGTGGTCATGCCAGCGGTCGTCATCGTGGGCCAGCAACGTGGCTGGCTGTTCATCGGCCACACTGGCCACCCTGGACCAGGGGTTGCCGGCAGGCTGCAACGGTGATTGAACCGCCGGGGCAGCCACTGCGGGCGCCTTCATCTGTGTTGCCGATGCCGTGCCCATCGCCGCGAACGAGAACAGGCCGAGCAGCATCAACCTTGCGACATGTATTTTCATGAGCGAAGCCAACCTCTGATAACAATTGAGCCATCAGGCCAGCAGGTGTCGGGCGAACCTAGTCTCGCGTTCCGTTTCCTTTCTGTGCCTCCCACATAGACCGGTAAACGGGAAAAAGTTCGCAGCGGCAACAACTTGTAGAACTTCAGCGCTTCAAAAAAGGGCACCTTGCGCCTATGGCGACACAAAACAAGCTGTACCTGTGGCAGCGGCGCTCATTTACCATGGCGGCCGTTTTTGACCATTACCAAGGAAACCCGCCATGAGCGCCCCCCAGTTTCGCCCCCCCACAGCCGCCGACGCCGAACGCTGCTACGCCATCGAAATCGGTGCCTACGAAGGTGACGAGGCAGCCACGCTGGAGAAGATCCGCACCCGCATCACGCAGTATCCGCAGGGCTTCCTGGTGCTGGAAAATGCGGGCGAGATCGTTGGTTTCATCAACAGCGGCTGTGCCCACGAAGTGGTGATGTCCGACGAGGCATTCAAGGAGCTGGTCGGGCACGACCCGGCGGCGCCAAACGTGGTGATCATGTCGGTGGTGGTTGACCCGGCGCACCAGGGCAAAGGTTACGCCAAGCGGTTGATGGATGAATTCATCGCACGCATGAAGGCGGCGGGCAAGCTGACCATTCACCTGATGTGCAAGGAGCAGCATGTGGCCCTGTACCAGAAGCTGGGGTATCAGTACGTGAAACCGTCGCCGTCGGACCACGGCGGCATGGCCTGGCATGAAATGCTCATGGTCCTCTGATTTCGCAAGACACGGCAGCGTTGCCGGCGATGGGCCGCCAAGGCGGCCCCGAATGGTTGCTTATTCGCCGCTGACCAGCTGGCGTGCCAACTGGTTGTGGCGCTCCAGCACCCGTGGCAGGTCGACCGTGGCCAGCTGGCCGTCCTTCACCACCACACGGCCATTGATGACACTGGTGTGCACCTGGGTCGGGGTGCAGAACACCAGCGCCGCCAACGGGTCGTGGTGGCCACCGGCATAGGCCACGTGGCCAAGGTCGAAGGCGACGAAATCGGCCACCATGCCTGGCGCCAGTGCGCCAATGTCATTGCGGTTGAGCACCTTGGCGCCGCCGAGCGTTGCAATTTCCAGCGCCTCGCGCGCAGTCATCGCGTCGGGGCCGAAACCAACCCGTTGCAGCAGCAAGGCCTGGCGCACTTCACCGATCATGCTGGCGCCGTCGTTGGATGCCGAACCGTCGACCCCAAGGCCCACCGGCACCCCATGGTCGCGCATCTTGCGCACCGGCGCGATGCCCGAGGCCAGGCGCATGTTCGAGCATGGGCAGTGGGCGACACCCGTGCCGGTGCGGGCGAACAGCTCGATGCCATGCTGGTCGAGTTGCACGCAATGGGCGTGCCAAACGTCGTGGCCGACCCAGCCGAGGTCTTCGGCATATTCGGCGGGGGTCATGCCGAACTTCTCGCGGCTGTAGGCGATGTCGTTGACGTTCTCGGCCAGGTGGGTGTGCAACGACACCCCGTACTGGCGCGCCAGCACGGCTGCTTCGCGCATCAGGTCGCGGCTGACCGAGAACGGCGAGCAGGGCGCCACCACGATGCGGCGCATCGAGCCGTGGCTGGCGTCGTGATAGTCCTCGATCAGGCGCTGGGATTCCTTGAGGATGTCGGCTTCCTTTTCCACCACCGAATCAGGCGGCAGTCCGCCCTGGCTGCGGCCCACGCTCATGCTGCCGCGCGCGGCGTGGAAGCGCATGCCGATCTCGTCGGCGGCATGGATGCTGTCGTCGAGCTTGCAGCCGTTGGGGTAGATGTACAGGTGGTCGCTGGAGGTGGTGCAGCCGGACAGGATCAGTTCGGCCATGGCGGTCTGGGTCGACACCGCGATCATCTCGGGGGTCAGGCGTGCCCAGATCGGGTACAGGTTGGTCAGCCAGTTGAACAGTTCGCCGTCCTGGGCTGCCGGCACCACGCGGGTGAGGCTCTGGTACATGTGGTGGTGGGTGTTGACCAGGCCCGGGATGACCACCTTGCCGGCCATGTCCAGCACCACATCGGCGTGCTGTGGCAGGGTATCGCTGGGGCCGACCTGACGGATCAGGTTGCCTTCGATGAACATTCCGCCGTTCTTGAGCTCGCGGCGTTCGCCGTCCATGGTGACCAGCAGTTCGGCGTTTTTGACCAGTAGCGTTCTTGGAGCATTTGTAGATGACATGGCTTAAGCCTGTCGCAATACGCATCGGCGATTACCGATGTCATAGGCGCATGGCATTGTAAGCAAGGTTTTTGTGGATTGTATACAGGGCTGATGGTCCTGTGCCGGCCTCTTCGCGGGCTTGCCCGCTCCCACAGGTACGGCACAGTTCTGGAATTCTGTGCAGTACCTGTGGGAGCGGGCGAGCCCGCGAAGAGGCCAGTACAGGCTACCTCAATGTCAGATCAAACCGCCCCACGGCTGGCGACCCCATCCACCAACCGCGCAATCCCCAGCGGGTTGGCACTTTTCAGCGCCTCCGGCAGCAGCGCATCCGGGTAGTTCTGGAAGCACACCGGGCGCAGGAAGCGGTCGATGGCCAAGGTACCGACCGAAGTGCCTCGGGCATCGGAGGTGGCCGGGTATGGCCCGCCATGCACCATCGCGTCCGATACCTCAACGCCAGTCGGGTAGCCGTTCAGCAGCAGGCGCCCGGCCTTGCGCTCCAGCAGCGGCACCAGCGCAGCAAAGGCACGCAGGTCGTCCGGTTCGGCAATCAGGGTGGCCGTCAGCTGGCCTTGCAGGTGGCGCAGCGCTTCGGCCAGTTGCTGGGCATCGGCCACTTCCACCACCACGGTGGTCGGGCCGAACACTTCTTCCTGCAGCAGCGGGTCGCTGTCCAGCAGCAGGCTCACGTCCGCCTTGAACAGCTGCGGCTGGGCCTGCTTGCCGGCTTGTGGCTGCCCGGCCAGGTGCTGGATGCCAGGGTGCGCCAGCAGGTGCTGTACACCGCTCTGGTAGCTGCGCAGGGTGCCGGCGTTGAGCATGGTCTGCGGCGCCTGGTCGGCCATGCGCGCCACCAGCGTGTGCACGAAGCGTTCGAACTGCGGCGACTTGATGCCCACCACCAGGCCCGGGTTGGTGCAGAACTGCCCGCAACCCAGCACTACCGAGGCGGCCAGTTCGCCGGCTACCTGCTCGCCACGGGCCTGCAGGGCCTGAGGCAGGACAATTACCGGGTTGATGCTGCTCATTTCGGCGAACACCGGGATCGGCTGCGGGCGCGCAGCCGCCATGTCGCACAGGGCGCGACCACCACGCAGCGACCCGGTGAAGCCGACCGCCTGGATGGCCGGGTGCTTGACCAGTGCTTCACCCACGCCGGCGCCATAGATCATGTTGAACACACCTGCTGGCATGCCGCTGCCGGCCACCGCGCGGTCAATGGCCGCGGCCACGTGGGCAGCGGTCAGCATGTGCCCGCTGTGGGCCTTGAACACCACCGGGCAGCCGGCCGCCAGCGCCGAGGCGGTATCACCGCCGGCGGTGGAGAAGGCCAGCGGGAAGTTGCTGGCACCGAATACGGCCACCGGGCCGACGCCGATGCGGTACTGGCGCAGGTCCGGGCGTGGCAGCGGGGTGCGCTCGGGCTGCGCACGGTCGATGCGCGCACCGAGGAAATCGCCACGGCGCACCACATCGGCGAACAGGCGCAGCTGGTTGCTGGTGCGGGCACGCTCACCGCGGATGCGTGCCTCGGGTAGAGCGGTTTCGCGCATCACATGCTGGACGAAGTCATCGCCCAGTGCGTCCAGTTCGTTGGCGATGGCGTCGAGGAAGGCGGCGCGCTGTGCCGGGCTGGTGCTGCGGTAGGCCGGGTAGGCAGCCTCGGCGGCCTGCACGGCGGCATCGACTTCGTCGCTGGTCGCCTGGTGGAAGGCGTATGGCAGAGGCTCGCCGGTGTGGGCGTCGACGCTGTTCAGCAGCACTTCACCGTTGCCGCTGAGCTGGCCGGCGATGTGGTTCAGGCGATGTTCGATGGACATTTCGTTTCCCGTTGGCAATGACAGTCGATGGGCTGGGACTGTAGGGGGCGAAATGCGTGCTGAATAATGATTAATGCGGATCAGGTGATAACGTTCTGTTATCGCGTGGCCTGCTATTGAGGAACAATGTTCGAGCGTTTGCCATTCCTTGTGGGAGCGGGCGCGCCCGCGAAGCGCCCGACACGGTTTATGGCACCGGCTTTGCCGGTGTTCGCGGGCACGCCCGCTCCCACAACGACCGCGCAGGCGTCCAGGTCTGGGCAAGGCGGTTGTGGGGGCGCTGTTTATGTCACTCGGCCATCTGCAACTCCGGCAGCTTCACCCGGAACGCGCGGGTAAGCCCCAGCAGCACCACAAGGCCCATGCCCATCCAGCACAAACCGATGGTAAACGACAGGCTGGTAAGGCTGCTCCACAGCCACAGCGTGCTGAGGAAGCCCAGGCCGGGAATGGCGCCATACAGCAGGTAGTTGCGACCACCACGCAGCTTCTGGTCGATGAGGTAGTGCTTGACCACGGCCAGGTTCACCGCCGAGAAGGCGAACAGCGCGCCAAAGCTGATCATGTTGGCCACCGTGTCGAGGCTGATCACCAAGGCAATCAGCGACAGCAGGCTGACCAGCAGGATGGCCGTGGCCGGTACGCGCTTTTTCGTCACCAGCTGGCCGAACGCGCGGGGCAACGCACCGTCGCGGCCCATGGCGAACAGCACTCGCGACACGCTGGCCTGGGACACCATGGCCGAGGCGAAACAGCCGGCCACGTAGGTGGCGGTGAAGGCGGTCACCAGCAGCTCGCCACCGACCCGGCGCATCACATCCACCGACGCCGAGTCCGGGTCGGCGAAGCTGCCCCAGTCAGGGAACACCATCTGTGCGCAGTACGACACCACCAGGAACAACATGCCGCCGATCAGCGACACGGCAAGGATCGCCACAGGGATGCGGTAGGTGGGGTTGCTGGTTTCCTCGGCCATGGTCGAGACCGCATCGAAGCCCAGGAACGACAGGCACAGCACGGCGGCGCCGGTCATGATCAACGGCACGCTGAAGCCTTCGTGGTGGAACGGCGCCAGCAGCGACACCGGCTGCGCCTGCCCGCTGAGGTTGTGGATGGACAGGGCGACGAACACGACGATGAACACCAGTTGCACCACCACCAGGATCCAGTTCACCCGGGTGATCGACTCGATGCCGATCAGGTTGAGGAAGGTGACCAGGGCAATGGAGCCCGCCACCCACACCCAGGCGTGGATGGCCGGGAAGTACTCCGACATGTAGATGCCGATCAGCAGGTAGCTGAGCAGCGGCAGGAAGATGTAGTCGAGCAGCAGGGTCCAGCCGGTGATGAAACCGATGTGGCTGCCGAACGCCTTGCGGGTGTAGGTGTAGACCGAGCCGGAGTAGGGGTGGGCCTGGACCATGCGGCCATAGCTGTAGGCGGTCAGCAGCATGGCGGCGAGGGTCAGCAGGTAGGCGATGGGCAGGTGCCCCTTGGTCATCTGGGTGACCAGCCCATAGGTGGTGAATACTGCAAGTGGGACCATGTAGGCCAGGCCGAACAGCACCAGGGCGGGCAGCCCCATGGACTTGCGGAAACGGCCGTTACTGGCGGTGGGTTGCGACGGGCTATGTGCAGGGCTATGGGCTGTACTTGTTGTTGTATGCATTGCTAACTCCTGGAAAGGGATGCAGAACGCCGCGGTATGCGAGCGGGCTCGATACCGGTGGGTGTTGTGCAAGGAGGTCGAGCGGGTGGCTCGCAGTGCTGGGGCGGGTTGATGCTCCCACACCCCGCCGGTACCCGGAATCACCCTTTGGGGTGAGCCGGCAGGGGGCTTTGCCTGCTCACCCCAAAGGGTGATTTCGGTGTTTGCAGTGCCATGGGAGTATCTGGCCAACGACGCACCGCACTGGCGGCGGTGCCTTTACTTGAGACGGCAGGCCCACAGTGACTGATCAATTGCTTTCGCAACAGTGGTTCGAGCACCTGGCCAAGGTCACCGAGGCGATCGGCCGACCGGGCTTTGCCGCCTCCCTGTTTGCTGCGCTTGGCGTGATCCGACCGATCCAGGCGACCACGGTGTACCTGTACCCGCACGACGGCATGCCCTGCGCGCTGTTCGAGCAGGACGACAAGGCGCCCTGGCAGCCCGAGGGCAATGTCAGCCGCTACCTGTCCGGCTTCTATCTGCTCGACCCGTTCTACGGCGCCTGTGTGGAGCAGGTCGAGTCCGGCTGCTACGGCCTGTTCGAAGTGGCGCCCGACCATTTCGAGGTCAGCGAGTACTACCAGTCGTTCTACCGGCACTCGCACCTGGAGGATGAGCTCAACTACATCCTGCAGGTCGCGCCCGGGCAGAGCCTGGCAGTATCGCTGGCGTTCACCGACAAGCTCGATGGGCAAACCCGTGCGTTGTTCGCGCGTATCACGCCCTGGGTGCTGGCGGTGCTCAGCAAGCATTTCGCCGGGCTGGACAGCCGCGCCGGGCGCTTCGAGAACATTCTCGAGCAGCGCATCCACGCGGCGCTGAACAACTTCGGCAGCTCGCTGCTGACCGAGCGTGAATGCCGTATCGCCCAGCTGATCCTGCGGGGCCACTCGACCAAGTCGCTGGCCGAGCGCCTGGGGGTGTCGGAGGACACCATCAAGTCACACCGCAAGAACGTCTACGCCAAGCTCGACATCGGCACCCAGTCCGAGCTGTTCTCCCTGTTCATCGACGCGCTGGCCAATGCCCAGGGCGTGCTGGGCAAGGACCCGCTGGAAAGCTACATGGGCAAGCTGCGCTGAGCGCAAGCCACCCTGCAACCCCACCGCAAAGGAAAACCAACAATGAATGCGCCTTTCGCCCCGCAACGCCAGACCCGCGACTACCAGGCAGCCGATGCCGCGCACCACATCCATGCCTTCCTCGACCAGAAGGCGCTGAACGCCGAAGGGCCACGAGTGATCGTCGGTGGCGAACGCCTGCACCTGTGGGACAGCGAGGGCAAGCGCTACCTGGATGGCATGTCCGGCCTGTGGTGCACACAGCTCGGCTACGGCCGCCGCGACCTGACCGCTGCTGCTGCCGCGCAGATGGACCAGTTGGCCTACTACAACATGTTCTTCCACACCACCCACCCGGCGGTGATCGAACTGTCCGAGCTGCTGTTCAGCCTGTTGCCGGGGCACTACAGCCACGCGATCTACACCAACTCCGGCTCCGAGGCCAACGAGGTGCTGATCCGTACCGTGCGCCGCTACTGGCAGGTGGTCGGCCAGCCGGACAAGAAGATCATGATCGGCCGCTGGAACGGTTACCACGGCTCGACCCTGGCGGCCACGGCGCTGGGTGGCATGAAGTTCATGCACGAAATGGGCGGGTTGATCCCGGATGTGGCGCACATCGACGAACCATACTGGTACGCCGAGGGCGGCGAGCTGACCCCGGCCGAGTTCGGCCGCCGCTGCGCCCTGCAGCTGGAGGAGAAGATCCTCGAACTGGGGGCCGAGAACGTCGCCGGCTTTATCGCCGAGCCGTTCCAGGGCGCGGGCGGCATGATCTTTCCGCCGGAAAGCTACTGGCCCGAGATCCAGCGCATCTGCCGCCAGTACGACGTGCTGCTGTGCGCCGATGAAGTGATCGGAGGCTTTGGCCGCACTGGTGAATGGTTTGCCCACGAGTACTTCGGCTTCGAGCCCGACACCCTGTCCATCGCCAAGGGCCTGACCAGCGGCTACGTGCCCATGGGTGGCCTGGTGCTGAGCAAGCGCATTGCCGAGGCGCTGGTGGAGCGGGGCGGGGTGTTCGCCCACGGCCTGACCTATTCCGGCCACCCAGTGGCGGCGGCGGTGGCCATCGCCAACCTGAAGGCGCTGCGTGACGAAGGCATCGTGCGCCAGGTGAAGGACGACACCGGGCCGTACCTGCAACGCATCCTGCGCGAGGTGTTCGCCGACCACCCGTTGATCGGCCAGGTGCAGGGTGCCGGGTTGGTGGCGGCGCTGCAGTTCGCCGAGCACAAGCCGACGCGCAAGCGCTTTGCCAACGAGAACGACCTGGCATGGCAGTGCCGCACCTTCGGTTTCGAGGAAGGGGTGATCATTCGCTCGACCCTGGGCCGGATGATCATGGCGCCGGCACTGATCGCCAACCACAGCGAGCTGGATGAGCTGGTAGAGAAGACCCGCATTGCCGTGGACCGCACGGCGCGCCTGGTCGGCAAACTCTAGACCGCTGATCCCTGTGGGAGCGGGCAAGCCCGCGAACACCGGCGAAGCCGGTGCCATCCACCGTGTCGCCTGGTTCGCGGGCATGCCCGCTCCCACAGAGGGAGTGCGGCGTGCTTGCGGACTGTGTGGTACCTGTTACTTGCGCAAGACGACCGCACGACGGTCGCCTGGAGTACAAATGTACACTCTCGGATTCTGGCAACAACGTGCCTCGGACCTCTACCTCCCGGCCAATGCACTGATCGACGGCAAGCCCGTCAACGCACAGGACGGCGCCACCTTCGCCGCCATCAACCCCGCCACCAACAAGGTATTGGCCCAGGTCACCGCCTGCGGTCAGGCCGAGGTCGACCTGGCCGTCGCCAGCGCCCGCAGGGCTTTCGAGCAAGGCCCATGGCCGCGCATGGCCCCGGGTGAGCGCAAGAAAGTGCTGCTGCGCCTGGCCGAGCTGATCCTGGCCCATCGTGAAGAACTGGCCCTGCTCGACTCGCTGAACATGGGCAAGCCGGTCATGGACGCCTACAACATCGACGTGCCGGGCTCGGCGCAGGTGTTCGCCTGGTATGGCGAGGCGCTGGACAAGCTGTACGACCAGGTGGCACCCACCGCGCCCAACGCGTTGGCCACCATCACCCGCGAAGCCCTCGGCGTGGTCGCCGCCGTGGTGCCGTGGAACTTCCCGCTCGACATGGCCGCCTGGAAGCTCGCCCCGGCGCTGGCTGCCGGCAACAGCGTGGTGCTCAAACCCGCCGAGCAATCACCGTTCTCGGCCCTGCGCCTGGCCCAGCTGGCGCTGCAGGCCGGTGTGCCGGAAGGTGTGCTGAACGTGGTGCCGGGCCTGGGCGAGCAGGCCGGGCAGGCACTGGGCCTGCACCCGGACGTGGACTGCCTGGTGTTCACCGGCTCCACCCAGGTGGGCAAGTACTTCATGCAGTATTCGGCCCAGTCCAACCTCAAGCAGGTATGGCTGGAGTGCGGCGGCAAGAGCCCCAACCTGGTGTTCGAAAACTGCCAGGACCTGGACCTGGCTGCGGAAAAGGCGGCATTCGGCATCTTCTTCAACCAGGGCGAAGTGTGCTCGGCCAACTCGCGGCTGTACGTGCAGCGCTCCATCCATGACGAGTTCATCGAGCGCCTGCAGGCCAAGGCCCGCCAGTGGCTGCCAGGCAACCCGCTGGACCCGGCGAGCCGTGCCGGTGCAATTGTCGATGCCGGGCAAACTGGCCGGATCGAAGCCGCCATCGCCCGCGCCGGGCAGGATGGCGCGCGGTTGGTGTGTGGTGGCCGGCGCCTGACCATCGACGGCTCGGACAATTACATCGAGCCGACCATTTTTGCCGGTGTCGATGGCCGTATGAGCCTGGCGCGGGAAGAGGTATTCGGGCCGGTGCTGGCGGTCAGTGCCTTCGACAGTGAAGAGCAGGCCGTGCGCCTGGCCAACGACAGCATCTATGGGCTGGCGGCGTCGGTGTGGAGCGATGACTTCAACCAGGTGCACCGCGTGGCACGGGCGTTGAAGGCCGGCACCGTGTCGGTGAACACGGTCGATGCGCTGGATGTGACGGTGCCGTTCGGCGGTGGCAGGCAGTCCGGGTTTGGCCGCGACCTGTCGCTGCACTCGTTCGACAAGTATTCACAGCTCAAGACCACCTGGTACCAGTTGCGCGCCTGATACATCCGATCTTGCACCGCGTCGCCTGTTTCGCGGGCTCGCCCGCTCCCACAGGTACTGCACTGGCTGCGGTGCTGCGCGGTCCCTGTGGGAGCGGGCAAGCCCGCGAAGCAGGCGACGCGGTACCCGGATCATTCATGGCGTTCCGTTAATTTTCCTTGCCAACCCGGCAGAAAGCTCGGGTCCGCTCTACACTGCTGCCAAGATGGGGCAGGGCTATGTGCCGCCACGCCCCCCGTCTCGCTGCCTGCGAATGGCTTCTGCCTGCATGATCGTCCTGGCTGCCCCGTCAAACCGCCATACATGGAGTACCTGAGATGGGCTGCGTGTCGAATGGTCGTGCTGCTGGCAACGCCGGACGTGGCATTTCACTGCAGTGGCTGGTGGCACTCGCCATCGTGCTGGGCATGTTGCTGCTCGGCGCCGCCCTGGCCTGGCAGGGCTATCGCGGCATTCGTCAGACCTTGGTGGCCGCAGCGGGTGATTCTGCCCAGCAAATAGGCAAGACCATCGACGAGCGCGCCCGGCGCCTGATCGACCCCGTGCACAGCAGTATCCGCCTGCTGGCCCACAACCCGGCCGCGCAAACCCCGGCTCAGCGCCTGGAACGCTTGCCGCAACTGGTCGAGACGCTGGACGCCAACCGCATGCTAAGTGCTGCCTACATGGGTTACCCCAGTGGTGAGTTCCTGCTGGTGCGCCGCTTGCGCGACCCGCAGTTGCTGCAGCGTTTCGCTGCGCCGCCGGGCACGGTATTTCTGGTGCAGAGCGTCAGCCGTGAGGGCGGGGAGGTGCAGGGTGAATGGCGCTTCTACGACCGCTCGCTGAACCTGCTGCAGGCCCAGGCCAAGCCTGAATACCGCTACGATCCGCGCACGCGCCCATGGTTTGTCGAAGCCAGTGCCCAGCCCACCACCGTGCTGACCCACCCCTATGTGTTCTTCACCACCCGCGAGATCGGCCTGACCATGGCCCAGCGCAGCCTCGACGGCGGGGCGGTGATCGGCATGGACGTTTCGGTCGACGACCTGGCCAGTGAGACTCAGGGCCTGCGCATGACCCCCGGCACCGAGATCGTCGTGATCGACGACCAGGGTAGCGTGGTGGCCTACCCGGACCTGCAGCGGGTAATCGTGCACGAAGGGCAGGCCGTGCGCTTGTCGCGCATCGCCGAACTGGGCATCCCCAGCCTGGAGCACCTTTACGCCGACCTGCCGCAAGGCCCCCGGCCGCAGCCTTATCAGGTGGACGGGCAGGCCTGGTATGGCATGCGTGTGCAACTGACCAACCTGGCCGGGCAGGACCTGCAGGTGCTGATTGCCGTGCCAGGCCATGAGTTGCTGGCCGGTGCACGCAAGGTACTGCTCGAACAGTTGCTCTGGACCGCTGCCCTGATGAGCGTGCTGCTGGTGCTCGGTGGTGTGCTCGGCCGGCGTATCGGCCGCCCGTTGCGGTTGCTGGCTGAACAGGTACAAGGCCTGGCTGGCTTTGATTTCAGCCGCGAAGTCGGGGTGCGCTCGCGGGTATCCGAAGTGCGCGAGCTGAGCCGCGTGCTTAGCCGCATGTCCGGCACCATCCGCAGCTTTCAGGCGATTACCCTCACACTCAGCAGCGAGCGCGACCTGGAACGCATGCTCGACGGTGTGTTGACCCATCTGGTGGAAGCCGCCGGGGGCAGTGCCGGCGTGGTTTACCTGTTCGATGCCGAACACGCCTTGCTGCGCCTGGCCGCTGCCTGCCATGGCGAGCAGTACCCTGGCGAGCTGGCCGTGGACGAGACTGCCCAGCAGCACCTGGCCACGGCAGTGAGCCAGGCCCTCGGCCTGCATGAGGGCACCCTGGCCTTGGTGCTGAATGACCGCAGCCAGGCGCTGCTGGGCATATTGATCCTGCAACTGGGCGATGGACATGTACACGAGCAGGCAGGCCAGCCGTTGCGCAGCTTTGTCGCGGAACTGTCCGGGGTGGCGGCGGTGGCCATCGAGACACGCCAGCTGGCCGAAGCCCATCAACGCCTGCTGGATGCCATGATCAAGTTGCTGGCCGATGCCATCGATGCCAAGAGCCCCTATACCGGTGGCCATTGCGAGCGGGTGCCACAACTGGCGCAGATGCTGCTGGACCAGGCGGTGGCGGCCGAAACCGGCCCGTACGCCAGTTTCAGCATGACCGCGGCTGAACGCTACGAATTCCACGTCGCGGCCTGGCTGCACGACTGTGGCAAGGTCACCAGCCCCGAGTATGTAGTGGACAAGGCGACCAAGCTGGAAACCTTGTACAACCGTATCCACGAGGTACGCATGCGTTTCGAGGTGCTCTGGCGGGATGCCGAGCTGGCTTATTGGCAAGGCCTGGCCAGCGCTGGCGACCAGCAGGCGCTGCAAGCCACCCTGGTGCGCAGCCAGGCGCAGCTGCAGGACGACTTCGCCTTCGTCGCCCAGGCCAACATCGGCGGCGAGTTCATGCAGGACGCCGACATCGAGCGCCTGCAGCAGATTGGCCAGCGCCTTTGGCAGCGCCATTTCGACAACCGCCTGGGCATCTCCCGTGATGAGCTGGAGCGCTTTGCCGACGTGCCTTCACCTGCGCTACCGGTTTACGAGCCACTGCTGGCCGACCGCCCCGAGCATTGCGTGCCCTGGGGCCCCCGCAAGCCGCCGGTGGCCAAGGACGACCCGCGCAACCGCTGGGGCTTCGACATGCGCCTGCCGGCCTGTGCCAGCAATTACGGCGAGCTGTACAACCTGGCGATCCGCCGCGGCACGCTGAATGACGAGGAACGTTTCAAGATCAACGAACACATCGTGCAGACCATCATCATGCTCAGTTCCTTGCCGTTCCCCCGCCAGCTCAAGCGGGTTCCGGACATCGCTGGCAACCACCACGAGAAAATGGACGGCAGCGGCTACCCGCGCAGGCTGGGCGAGCAGGACCTGGGCATTGCCGAGCGGGTGATGGCGATTGCCGACATCTTCGAGGCGCTTACCGCGGCCGACCGGCCCTACAAGGCGCCGAAGACCTTGTCCGAGTCGGTGAAGATCCTGGTGGGCATGGCCCGCGGCGGGCACATCGACGGCCAGTTGCTTGAGCTGTTCCTCAGCAGCGGGGTGTACCGCCAGTATGCCGAGCGGTTCCTGCGTGCCGAGCAGATCGACGAGGTGGACGTGGCGTACTGGCTGGGGCAGATGCGTTGCCCGGCTTGAGCGAAAAATCAGATTTAGCCCCTTCCTTGTAGGCCATTTCCCAAAGATACTCACGCCGCCTGTTTCCCGTTGCGGCCGCTTTGGCAGCGCTCTAGTCTCGGCGGGTCGCTGCACATCAGCGATCGGCTTTGACAGGCCGCGACGAGATACTTCGCATGGCTTTGCGCTTCATGGTGGCTGTGCATGGGGCACGTTCGCGTGCGCCGGTTCTGGTATCCGCCGGTCTGTCAACCTATGTACAGCTGCCACCTACTTGTTTGACAGCAGGCCGGTAGTGGCCCAACAAATGGATACCAAAGCATGCTGAAAGTTGTCCCCGATCCACCCCACATCCCCCGATTCCTTCGAAGACACTTTGCACCAGGGCATAAGTAATGTGTTGCCTGTTCTGGCCTCTTCGCGGGCACGCCCGCTCCCACAGGATCTTCACCGTACTCAAGAGTTGCACAGTACCTGTGGGAGCGGGCGTGCCCGCGAAAGGGCCAGTGCAAGCAGTCGAGAAATTTCAGGGGATTCACCAATGACCACAGAAGAGACCCAATTTACCGTCGGCAAGACCACCTTCTACCAAGGCGAAAACGGCACCCATCCACTGTTCCGCATCGAGCCCGGCATCCCCTGCCGCGATGCCCGCGAGCAGTCCTCGGAATTGATGGGCTATGTCCGCGAACTGACCATTACCGGCCTGATGGATGAGAAACCGATGATGATCTGGGCCGCCCATTACCTGAGCGCGATGGCCAAGGCGCTGATGGATGATGCCGAACTGGGCATGAAGCACTGAGGTATCGCAGGCAGGCGCGGTTTCCTGTAGGAGCGGCCTTGTGTCGCGAAAGGGGTGCGAAGCGCCCCCAACGATCTGTGCATCACCGCAAAAACGCCGGGGCCGCTTTGCGGCCCTTTCGCGACACAAGGCCGCTCCTACAGGAATCGCGCCGTCCATGAGGTACAGGGCATGGCCATCAGTGATCGCTCACCTCATTCATACTCCCGCACCCCAGCAATATGCCGCCCGGCCACATAGCCAAAGGTCAGCGCCGGGCCCAGGTTGATACCACCCGACGGATACCAGCCGCCAAACACGCTGGCCATGTCGGTACCCGCCGCATACAGGCCAGCAATCGGCTGCCCAGCTTCATCCAGCACTCGGGCATTCCCGTCGGTGCGCAGCCCGGCAAAGGTGCCAAAGCAGCCGGGCTGCACCTTCACCGCATAGAACGGCCCATGTTCGATGGGCGCCACGCAAGGGTTCGGCCCCTTGTGCTGCGGGTCACCCTGCTTGCGGTTGAACGGTGTGGAACCACGGCCGAACGCCGGGTCCTGGCCGTTGCGGGCATGGTTGTTGAAGTCGCTGACCGTGGCGCGCAACCCTACCGGGTCGATGCCGCAGGCCTGGGCCAACTGCTCGAGGGTGGCAGCCCGCTTGAGATAGCCGCTGCGCACGTGCGGCCACACCGGCAGTGGCGCCGGGCGGGCGTGGCCCAGGCCATAGCGGCGCAGGAAACGGTGGTCGCAGACCAGCCACGAACACACCTCTTCGCCCTGTGGCACCGCCGCGATCATCGCTGACACGTAGTCGTAGTAGCCATGCGCTTCGTTGACGAAACGCTTGCCGTTGGCCAGCACGCCGATGATGCCCGGTTTGCCGCGTTCGATGATGTGCGGGAAATGGCCGACGCTGCCGTCGCGGTGCGGCACGCGCGAAACCGGCGCCCAGGCCACCGGCGACTTCAGGTCGGTAGCGACCACACCGCCGGCCGACTCGCCCAGGCGCAGGCCGTCACCCGAACAACCCTTGGGGGGCAGGGCCAGGTTGTCATGGCCACTGGCATCGCGCGGGAACAGTTGCTGGCGGCGGGCGTTGTCGTTGGGGAAGCCACCCGCCGCAAGCACCACGGCCTTGGCACGGATCAGTTGCTCGCCCTGCGGTGTAGCCACCAGCGCGCCCCGCACCTGGCCATCCTCGACCAGCAGGCGTTTGGCCGGCGCCGATTCCTGCAGGCGCACGCCCAGGTCTTGTGCCGACCTGGCCAGGCGGGCCACCAGCGCCACGCCGTTGACCAGGTGCATCGCCCGGCCATACCGGGCCAGGTGGTACAGGTGGCGGCCAAAGCGTTTGCACACGTGCAGCAAGGCCTTGGGCGAGCGGGTCATGTTGAGGAACGCGGCAAGGTCGGCACCCGCCATTATCGGCATGCCCATGAACGAGGTTTCGCGCATGGTCTTGCGCAGGCGTGGCAGCAGCGCACCCACCTCGCGGGCGTCATAGGGCGCGGCAATCACCTGGTGCCCCCCCTGGGCCGCGCCCGGTGTGTCGCCATGCACGTCGGGGATGCCGTTGCCGTCGGCAAACTGCAGCGCCGTGTGCTTTTCGAAAAACGCCACCATGTGCGGGCAGGCTTCGAGGAAGGCGTCGATGAGTTCGGCGTTGTAATACGCCCCCAGTTCATTGCGCAGGTAGGTACGCGGCTGCTCGATGTCCTCCTCGATGCCAGCCCGGCGTGCCAGCGGGTTGCGCGGCACCCAGGCCCAACCACCGGACCAGGCGGTGGCGCCGCCGAACACTGGCTCCTTCTCCACCACGATCACCTTCTGCCCATGCCAGGCCGCCGTCACGGCCGCAGCCAGCCCGGCGGCACCAGAACCTATGACCAGCACATCGCATTCGGTTTCGTAGGGAGCGGAAGGCATTGCGGGATTCCTGTATTGTTATTGGAACAAGGTTCCACATTCTTATTGGCAGCGAATCGGCCCGCAAGGGTATGGCGGCCCTTCCGGGCAAGTAATGGGCGATAACCGGACAGTTCGTGCCGCCCTGGCTGCGGCGGCTATCGGCGGTGTGGAATCATCTTCTAGAATTCGCAGAAATTTCAGGGACCTGTGTCATGGCTGGTAGTCAGATCGAACGCGCCTTCAGTCTTGTAGAAAGCCTTACCGGTGAGCCGCAAGGGCTGCCGTTGCAAACCCTGGCCGAGCGCCTGGATATCCCCAAGAGCGCCACCCATCGCATGCTCACCGAACTGGTGCGGCTGGGCTATGTGCGGCAGAACCGGGATAACAGCCGCTACCAGCTGTCGGCCAAGCTGGTGGCGCTGGGCTTCCGCTACCTGGCCAGCAGCGGTGCCGACATCATTCAGCCGATTCTCGACCGCCTGGCCCAGGACAGCGGCGAACTGGTGCGCCTTGGCGTGATCGACGGCGCCCGCCAGACCTGGATCGCCAAGTCCCAGGGTGCCCGCTCCGGGCTGCGCTATGACCCGGACATGGGCCGCGACGCGCCGCTGTTCTACACCGCGTCCGGGCATGCCTGGCTGGCCAGCCTGGACGATGAGCAGGCGCTGCAGATGGTATTGCGCCAGGGCATTGCCGACCCGGCGCAGTTCGGCCCGAATGCGCCGCGCTCCACCGACGAGTTGCTCACCTACCTGCGCCGCGCCCGCGAGCGCGGTTATGCCTGGGTCGAGGAAACCTCGGCCATTGGCACCTCGGCCCTGGCTGCGGTGGTGCGCCGCCCGCAAAGTGACGAGGTGATCGGTGTGCTGAGCATCGCCGGGCCCAGTGCGCGCCTGGCGCAAAGCCGCCTGGCAGAACTGGCGCCGCTGTTGCTGGCGGCGGCAGAGGAACTGTCGGCGGCCAGCCGGGCCAGTGAGTTGTTCGCTTGAAGGTGCATTTCCGGTCGATTACCGCACACTCTGTCCTGCGGCTTCTTCTTAAAAGCTGAACCTGGTTCTAAATTGTCGAGTGTGGATTGTGGAATCAGATTCCGGAATCCGCATGACAACAATGACAAGAGGACAGGCTGTTGAACGCACCCCTTCGTATTGCCTTGATCGGCGCCGGCAGCATGGGCCGCCAGCATTACCAGCATTTGCTGAATGTGCCGCAGGCCCAGCTGTGCGCTGTGGCCGACCCGGGCCCGCAGGCCGAGGCCTTTGCCGCCGAATGCGGCGTGCCCTGTTTTGCCGACCACCGCCAGATGCTGGAGCACGCGCGCCCCGAGGCAGTGATCGTCGCCAATCCGAACAACCTGCATGTCGCCACCGCCCTGGACTGCGTCGAGGCCGGTGTACCGGTGCTGGTCGAAAAACCGGTGGGCGTGCACCTGGATGAAGTCCGCGCGCTGGTGGAAGCCTCGCGCCGCCACGATGTGCCGGTGCTGGTCGGCCATCACCGCCGGCATAACCCGCTGATCGCCAAGGCTCACCAGGTGATTGCCGACGGCAAGCTGGGCCGACTGATCAACGTCACCGCGCTGTGGCAGTTGCAAAAGCCCGACAGCTATTTCGACACCCCCTGGCGCCGCGAGCCGGGCGCTGGCTTCCTGCTGACCAACCTGATCCATGACCTCGACCTGCTGCGCCACCTGTGCGGCGAGGTGGTACAGGTGCAGGCATTCACCCGCAACGATGTGCGCGGTTTTGCCAACGAGGACAGTGCCGCGGTGCTACTGCAGTTCGCCAATGGAGCATTGGGCAGCCTGACTGGCTCCGATGCGGTGGCCGCGCCGTGGAGCTGGGAGCTGGACTCCGGCGAAAGCCCGGTCTACCCACGCCAGGATGGCCAACCGTGCTACCTGCTGGCCGGCACCCAGGGGGCCCTGAGCATTCCGCAACTCAAGCGCTGGCACTACGCCGAGGCCGGGTCGGGCTGGCACACGCCGTTGTTGCAGAGCGAGGAAAGCATCCCCGCCGGCGAGGCATTGACCTTGCAGTTGCAACACTTCGTACGGGTTGCCCGGGGTGAACAGGCGCCGCTGATCGATGCCGCCGATGGTGGCCGTACCCTGGCGCTGATCGAGGCGATCCGCCAGGCAGCGGAAACTGGCCGGGCCTGTGCGCCCGAGCACATTGCTTGAATTGTCGGGTGACGATAATGACTGAACGAATTTTCTCCCTGGCGGCCCTGACGGTACTCGAGCTTTCCCCGCCGGACATGGTCGAGGCAGCAGCCCGCGCCGGTTACAGCCACGTTGGCCTGCGCCTGGTGCCCGCCACCGAGCAGGAGCAGCATTTCCCGCTGGTGGCCGATGCCGGCCTGCGCCGCCAGACCCAGGCGCGCCTGCGCGACACGGGCATCAAGGTGCTCGACCTCGAGATCCTGAGGCTGAAGCCGGAAACCTGTGTCGCCGATTTCGAGCCGATCCTGGCGGTGGGCGCCGAGCTGGGCGGCACGGAGCTGCTGGTGGCTGGCAACGACCCGGATGAAGCGCGGCTGACCGAGCGCTTTGCTGCGTTGTGTGACCTGGCGGCGGGGTATGGCATTCATCCGCACCTGGAGTTCATGCCTTGGACTGATGTGCGTGACCTGCGCCAGGCCATGCGGGTGGTGGCCAACGCTGACCGTGCCAATGGCTGTGTGCTGGTGGATGCCTTCCACTTCAACCGCTCCGGTTCTTCGCTGGACGATCTGGCGCAACTGGCACCGCAGCGCATGCGCTATGCCCAGCTGTGCGACGTTGCCGGCCCGGTGCCGGCCGAGATGGACGAGATCCTGCGCCAGGCACGCAACGAGCGGCGCTTCCCGGGCGAGGGCGATGCCGATCTGGTCGGCCTGCTGCGCGGCTTGCCGCCAAATGTGCCGTTGAGCCTGGAGATCCCCACACGGCAGTTGCTGGAACAGGGCATGAGCGGCGAACAGCGTGCGCGCATGGCGCTGGAGAAGGCCATGGCAGTACTGGCCAGAATCTGATTGATAGAACGCGGCGCATGGCACGGGCTATCGCCCGTGTTCGCGGGCACGCCCGCTCCCACAGAGCTGCACATGATTCACTGACCTGGCAGGGGCCTTGTGGGAGCTGCAGATTTGCGGTGAGGCTGATGGCCCTATCGCCGGCAAGCCAGCTCCCACAGGTACAGCGCATGGCTTGAGCCCTGTGGAGCCCTTGTGGGAGCAACTGTCTTGCTCAATTTCAAAAAGCTGGCGCGATCCCTGTGGGAGCGGGCTTGCCCGCGAACACGGGCGAAGCCCGTGCCATCCACCACGGTGTTGGCTTCGCGGGCAAGCCCGCTTC
>NZ_JBKGFP010000129.1:0-36270 GCF_046557535.1 Pseudomonas sp. S1(2024) | reverse complement strand
GGCCTCTTCGCGGGCTTGCCCGCTTGTATGGTTAGACTTGAAGGGGTGGTGGGACTAAATGCCCGAATCTGACTGTTCACAGCAGTACAGACCGTGGGAGACATCGCCCCACCCCTTCCACCAAAGCGCCGATAAAGAATGCATCGTTTGCAAGCGACGATAGAAGCAAGCCAGCGCCTCTTGGTGAAACCCCTTCAAGCCGAAAAACCATAACGTGAGGAGCCGCCCATGGCAATGCAGGTAGGTAAGTTGATCGTGGGTGCGGATGTCGCGAAAGCTGAGCTGGTTATCCACCACGATGATCGTGACGAGATCATCAGGCTGAAAAACTCCAAACTCGAGATCAGAAGGTGGCTCAAGCAACAATCCCTCAACACCGCTATCGCTGTTGAGGCGACCAATGTCTATCACTTGGACCTGGTTGAATTGGCCCACAGCCTAGGCTTCGAGGTCTATGTCATCGATGGTTTTCAATTGAGCAACTACCGGAAAAGTGTTGGAGGACGGGTTAAAACCGACCCCTCAGATGCGCGGTTGCTGTCCCGTTTTTTAAAAAATGAGGGCGAGGACCTTCGCCCTTGGAGCCCGCCTCCCGCTGTCTACGGCAAGCTTCAGAGCCTCTTGCGACGCAGAGCCCTCTTGGTGACTACTCGTACTGCAATGACTCAGAGCTGGGCTAACGAAAGCCTTTTGAAAGCCGCCTTCGAAACTTTTGTGAAGTCGATAGATCGGCTGGATCAGTTGATTCAAAAGAAGATTAAAGAAGTACTGCGAGAAGCTGGGCTGCAGGAACAAGTCGCTCGCTGCCAGGCAGTAGAGGGCATTGGTTTTCTCACCGCCGCAGCATTGGTGATGGTTTTTATAAGGGGCGAGTTCAAAAGCAGTGACTCGTACATTGCATTCCTAGGAATGGATTTACGAGTCAGTGATTCCGGACAGAAAAATGGGCGACGTCGCCTCACCAAGCGAGGTTGTTCAGAAATTCGTCGCTTATTGCACAACGCTGCGATGGCGGCCAGCAGATCGGCAGCCTGGAAAGGGCTTTACGAACAGCATCGGAGCAGCGGTAAAGCAACAACCCAAGCCTTGGTAATCCTGGCAAGAAAGCTCGCGCGGGTGGCATTCGCCCTGATGAAAAATCAGGACGAATACGTCACCAAAGGCGGGAAACTGGCTTGCTGAAAACCATAGAATCTCCCACAGGTACCGAGCAGGTCTCAGGCAATGCACCATCCCTGTGGGAGCGGGCGAGCCCGCGAAGAGGCAGTGCAGCAAACAACAAAAGAAGCTGTGTCCGCAGCCCTTCAACGTTCCAGGCTGTACATCCGGCACTCCGCCAGTAACGCCAGCAGGTTCGGCTCCCGCTCCCGCGCCTTGAGGAACACCACGCCAATATGCTGCTGCAAGCGATATTGCGGCTTCAGGGCAATCAGCCTGACCCGGTTTTCGTACACCGCCGCGATACGCCCGGGCAGCAGGGCAAAGCCCACGCCCGAGCTGACCATGCTCAGCAGGGTGAAGATATCGTTCACCTGCATGGCCACCTTGGGTTCGAAGCCGGCCTGCTGGAACACCCGGGCGCCATCGCGGTGGGTGGCAAAGCCCTGGGTCAGGGTGATGAAGGTGGAGTCGGCCAGGTCGGCCAGGTCCACCTCGGCCTGCTCGGCGAAGGGTGAATCGATGGGCACGGCAAGGAAGATATCGTCGGAAAACAGCGGCAGCTGCTCGCAGGCCGGGTCGCTGACGCTTTCGTCGAGCGACACGAGGATGGCCTCCAGCTCGTGGTTCTTCAGGCGCTGCAGCAGGTCGACGTTGGAGCCCAGGGTCAGGTCGATGTTGAGTTCGCTGCGGCGCAGCTTGAGGCCCATGACCAGCTTGGGCACGGTTTTCACCGTCAGCGAGTAGAGCGCGCCCAAGCGGAAGCGTTCGGCGTAGAAGCCGGCGGCCTCGCGGGTCTGGCGGACCATCTGCTCGGCGTCCTGGATCAGCTGGCGGGCTTTCTTTTCCAGCACGTAGGCGCTTTCCAGCGGGATCAGCTGGCGGCCTTCATGCTTGAACAGCGGGCAGCGCAGTGCGCTTTCCAGCGAGTGGATGGCACGGTGCACGCTGACGGCGCTGGTGGCCAGCTCGACGGCGGCGCGGCCGAGGTTGCCGGTGCGCATGAAGGCGAGGAAGGTTTCCAGCTTCTTGAGGGTCAGTTCTTCGTCGATCAGCATGGGTGGACCTGGGTGTGCACAATGGCTGGGGCATGCATATTGCCTTGAAATTCTGGGGCCGCTTCGCAGCCCATCGCCGGCAAGCCAGCTCCCACAGGGATGGCGCATGGCTTGAGGCCGATGCGGTCGAGGTGGGAGCTGGCTTGCCGGCGATGGGGCGCGAAGCGGCCCCGTATGCTCATTGCATGGATCCGATCAAGGACCACAACGCCGGGTCGTTGAAGTCACGGACAACCAGCTTCGCCCCCGCCGCCAGCAACCGCTCCGGCGTCTGTGTAGTGGCTACGCCCACGGTAAAGATCCCCGCGCCACTCGCTGCCGCCACCCCCGGCAGCGAATCCTCGAAGGCCAGTGCCTGCCCGGCCTCGGCACCCAGCCGCTGCAACCCGGTCAGGTAGGGCAGCGGGTCCGGCTTGGGCCGTGCCAGTTCCTCGGCCACCAGCACGTGCGCGAAACGCTGGCCCAGGCCCATGGCGTTCAACATGTGTTCGGCGTTCAGCCGCGGTGCATTGGTCACCACGCACATGCCGATGTCACGAGCCTGGGCATGTTCCAGCAGGCGCACTAGGCCCGGCATCGGCTCAAGAGCCGGCGACATGTCGCGGAACAGCGCCTCCTTGCGGTCGGCCAGCACCTGGCACTGCTCGGCACTGGCGCCGGCAAACAGCTCGGCGAACAGCTCGCCGTTGGCGCGGCCGCTGACCTGGGCATCGAACTGCGCCTGGCTCAGTTCGCGGCCGTCATGCTCGCGCAGCAGTTGGCGAAAGGCCTGCAGATGCAAGGTGTCAGTGTCGGTGAGGGTTCCGTCGAGGTCGAACAGCAGGGCAGTCAGCATTGGGTATCCAGGTCCAAAATCATGGGCGGGCCAGAAGGGAGATTCTTTGCCTTTGGAGTCACGTCAACTACGCGACTTCCTGAGTGTACTGGAGTACGGCAGCCTTGGCAGAGCTGTGCTCGAACGCGAGGTTGACGCCTGCGCGTCGAGTCAGCAACTGCCAAAGCTGGAAAGCCAACCGAGTAACCGGCCGTTGGCACGCTCCGGCTTTCGAAGTTTGGTCATCAGTTCTGGTTGGCGTAAGTGGCTGGGCGCAGGTAGCTGATCTTCTGCACCTTGCCGTCGCTGTCACGGTAGGTGAGGGTGGCGGTGTCGGCGTGGTCGGTGGCGTGGCCCGAGGCCTCCACCGCGATCACTTGGGCGATGTCCAGGTTCATGCCGTACTGGTACGGGGAGGCGGTCTGGGCGAAGGCGCCGACGCTGCTGCCGAAGGTCAGGGTGGTGATGGCGATTGCTTTGATGAAGGTCATGATCATGCTCCGTTAGCTTGGGTAGTGGGATCAGCAACTGCTTGCTGCCTGGGCTGAATATTGCGCGATAATATTTAGTGCGCAAAATATATTTCCACTATCCGGTCTATTGGAGCGCTGCATCGCCGGAAAGATTGTGTGGGTCGCGGCGAGGGCAGATATGTTTCCCGCGTACCGGTTTGCATCTGATCGACGCTGACCTATCAAGGAAGAAAAACAATGAAAACAGTGCTCGGCTTGTTGCTTTTTATCTGGCTGGACATACCTGCATTCGCTGGCTACAAGCCCATTGGCTTCAAGACCTCGACATTATCGGACAGGCAAACTGACCGTCCGCTGGAGCTGGTCGTCTGGTACCCGAGTACGACCATTGCGCCACCACAGTTGATCGCTGATAGCCCGGTTTTCAGCGGTGACCTCGCTGTGCGCGATGCACCTCCAACTGCAGGCACGTATCCATTGGTGGTGTTTTCCCACGGCTTTCGCGGCAATTGGGGAAACCAGTCGTGGCTGGCCAGTGCACTGGCTCACCAAGGCTACATCGTGGCGGCGGTCAACCACCCCGGCACTACTACCCGCGATCGCAACCCTGAAGCCGCGGCACAGTTGTGGCGGCGTCCCATTGACTTGCAGCGGGCCATCAATGCGGTCATGGCGCGCAGCTGGAATCTGCTGACCTTGCCAAGCGTCTGCCTTCGGCGACGAGTCGTTATGTCGAGATCGAGGACGCCAGCCATTTCAGCTTCTTGTCGACGTGCAAACCAGGCGCGATGGCGTTGCTCGAAGACGATGCTCCAGGGGATGGTGTCATTTGCCGGGACGGCGATAACGCCCGGTCGCGGGGGGCGATCCAGTTGCAGATCGCCTCGCTGGTGACTGAGTTCCTGGAGCAGCATTTTGGTCGTTGGTCTATGTAACGACGCAGCGATGGGGCGGGAACGGTCTGCTCCGACTGGCTGTTACCGACCCACAGCGGGCATCTGTAACCGGGGCCGCTTCGCGCCCCATCGCCGGCAAGCGCGGCTCCCACAGTGTCCCTGCTGATTCAATTCGCCATGTGCAGTCAGGTTTGGGACCAGCCATATAGCCTTCAGCATCATTGCGGTAGTAGTCATCTTAACTAAATCTTCCAATTTCTGGCTAGTCGATAATCTCGGCATTTCAATGGTTTGCGTTCCTGTCAGCTCGCGGATTTTAATATTTACTTGGTGCTTTCGAGGTGAGGGTTTAGTTGAGCTGGAGCGTTGTTACTAAAAATTGGCGAATAAGCTTGCAGTTACGCAATAAGGATTGCTGTTTTAGGTTCTTGAGGATATATAGCTTTCTGCTGATCGGGTGTAATGGCTCAAGATGGTCGTCAGGACCCTATCTATTGGTAAGTCCTGTCGATTGCGTCCTTGTTTTTGGAACTCCTTTTGAAGATGCCGAATGTGCTTTCTCCGATACTGGGGTAAGCACTGCGTGATGTCTGCTGCTGACCATCCACAATCCAGCAGAAAAGCCAGTAATCCGTTTCTCCACACAATCGGTCCTTTTAACGCATCAGGTGTAATGCGCTTTGCTCGGGACCTAAAATAATTTTGTAGGTTAGTTGCGGGCGTGTCAGCTAGTAGTTCGCCCGCTCTAATGTCTGGGAACAGGAGTCCCTCGCTAATTTTGCAAAGTCCTAACCAAGCGTGAGTTGCTCGCACTGGACATAGCTGAGGTAAATAACCAATAGTCAAAAGCTGGGGCGGCGACTTATGCGACTTTGGGGTTGGGCGGACTATTATCTGTATTCTTTTTGGCGTCACCACCACGTCCTCCAGGCTCAGTGCGCAAGTCTCATTCATCTCCAATCCGTACCAGTAAGAAACGAGCAATATCGCTCGATTACGCACTGATGTGAGGAGTTTATGATGTATCAGGCGTGCTCTGTCATGGTTCAGGAGGGCTCGGGCTTTTTTGAGCCCCTGTCGGTGGCGCTGGATCTCGCCTTTTAGCATTTTAGTCAGTTCGGAGACGCAATGAAATGTAGGAGTCGTCTGTGAAGATATAGGTGTTTGTAAGCATGTTACGTTCTCGAACTCCCTGCAGAGCTTTAACACGGAGGGGCATTGGGTAGGATCTGCAAGTCCGAGTATTCGATGATAGCGAGAGAACGCTGTTAGGATCCGATTGATTTCGGCAGGGGTACCTTGGAAGCTACGCAACAGATAGAGGCACAATTCTTCAGCTGTGCAGGGAAGGCCACCCTTATAGAAATTTTGGAAATCACGTATATAACCCATTGTTTGACTGTCAAATAGGGAGGGCGTGGGACCTAACATGGATAGTATTTTCATCGCGTCGCCTCCTATATGTTTGTGGTTCCGTAGCGGCTTATTGCTTTTTCCACGTAATGCGGTACTTTTTATTTCCAATAGGCATCATGGGCGTGGGGCAGCTGTGCGATTATCATATTGTGGAATCCGCCCCCATTCGTCATAGAAGACCTCCGCGAGGGGTTGGCATATCTACCTAAGCATGAAGTTTATGTTGAGGGTGTAGATATGTCTAAAAAAAGTACGAAGCAAGCGACACCCAGCAATGCCTTGATTGCTCAGATGCGTAATCGCGGATCTGTACGCAGCAGTATTTGGCATGTTTATAGTTTGAAAGCCAATAATGACCTGATTCTAGAAAGCCATCGTGAAGTCGCGCACTGGCTAATCTATCTTGAGTTTGACCCATCAATAGTAACTTTCTGGAAGCCACAAGGCGACGAGTTCAATGCAGATCAGCGAGGCGGGCGCAAGGTAAAACTTGATGCGATTGCGACGAATGTCGAGGGCTTGATCGAGTGGCATGAGGTGTAGCCGGGATACATTGATGATCTAGAGGCGCATGAGCAACTGAAGGTTCAGAAGGAGTTGGCGCAGGCTGCCGGTGCTCTTTACCGACTCTTCGATGAGTCAACGCGCGACGCCCGTCATTATCAAGTTGTGCCCTTGCTAAGATTGGCAAGTTTCGTGGCGTTGACGCGTTGGAGTGTGGATATCAACGCAACGGAAGCGCTTCTTTTTCAAGCCGTCGGGCGAAATAGAACCGGTACCATTGGCAGCTTGGCGCAAATACTACCCAACCTAGACATGACGGAGTTGGTCGGCGGACTCAGCCGTTTGGCAATCAAAGGGCAGGTAGAGTTAACCATTGATGCTTTCACCCCAAACCTGCAGACCACATGGTCTTGCAAAGTTGAACGGCCATGAAGCGGGTTGTGATACCCCAGACCGTGCAAGCTGGGAACTGGCCGAGACTACCAGCCTCGGCAGTCCCCGAGGAACACTGGCAGCTGTTTTGTCGGCGTCGCACCGCAGTGCAGATGTACATTGAAGGTCACGCTTTGCGCGCAATCGAGCAGAGGACCAACCTAAAAGGGTGGGAAGTTAATCGATTAGCGTCCCGCTTTCTGACTTTGGATGACCAAGGCCAGTGTATTGGCGAAAGAGCGTTGCTTCCCCATATTCATCTCAAACCCTACGAACGACGCAAACCATCGGGCAATAAATACAGTGGCCAGCAGGGGGGGATGTCAGGCTGCCTTCAGCAGTTGCTCGAGACATACCCCGAAATTGAAGAGCGGATGGTCGCGGTTCTCAAAGACTCTGCACAGACGCTCGATGATCATAGGAACGCTATAGCGTTCCTCACCAAAAAGTTCATGCAGATTTTGCACGCCATAGCCCCCGATCATCGTGGTTGGCCTTATTCGACTAAGTATCAGGGACGCGTTAGCATACGCCGCTATATTCTCGCGCTGCGCAACCACTTTCCGGCCTCGTACATCAATGCGCATGGCAGTCCTGAGGCGAGAGCGCATATTGTCACCGGTACCGGGCACCGGCCTTACCTCGTCGCGCAGCGCCCATTCGACATTGTGGAGTTGGATGGCCATTTTATCAGTGCTTTTTTTGTTTTGTTGGTGGAGCAAGTAAATGGCTTGATGTTACCGATTCCGTTAGATCGCATGTGGTTGCTTACCGCAATTGAACCATATTCTCATGCTGTGCTTGCGTATAAATTGGTCTTACGAAGCCAGCCTGGGGCCAGTGATGTTCGCGAAGTGCTTGTGCGGGCAAGTTTGGGAGGGTGGAAGGCGCAAACACTGGAAAACACCAATTTTTCCTACAAAGTCGATGCGGGTTTTCCTTCAAGCGTGATTGAGGAATGTTGCGGTGTCACGTTCAGTGTGCTTAGTGTTGACTCGCATCTTTCCAATATTGCTAAGAAAATTACGCTTCAAGCTCGGCAGGATTTCGGCTTTCACCATTATTTGGGGCCAACCGGGCGTTTTGAAACGCGCGCAAAGATCGAGCGACTTTTTGCGGAGGTGGTACGACACACAGCTTTATTACCGTCGACAACCGGTAGTCACCCTCGCCATGGTAGAGCGGATGGCGCACAGGAAAAAGCCGTTGAGTATCAGTTGGATCTGACACGATTTATCCAAGCATTGGACGTTGCGCTAGCCAATTATAATACGGAGCCTTCGGAAGGTATTGGCATGTTTTCGCCGTTGGGCTTGATTCGACAGTATATGAATCAAGCTGCCATACTACCACGCATTGCCGTTGAGCGTCGTGAACGGCTGAAAGTCGACTTGATTACTAAGTATGTCACGGTGCGCGGAAGCTTGGCGGAAGGGCGGCGGCCATACGTCATGCTGGATCGGGTCAGGTATACCAGTGAGCATTTGGCGGCCAACTTTGATCTGATCGGGCTCAGATTGTGTGTGGAAATTGATGAACATGATTATCGCGCTGTCAACGCTTTTCTACCCAATGGTGCAGCAATAGGTGTACTCCACGCCTGCGGTTGGTGGGCGACCTTTAGGCATACACCGTACATTAGACGTTTGGTAAATTCATTGATTGGTCAACGAGCGTTGACCATCACAGAGGACCTTCCACCCAGTCAGCAGATCTGTGACTATTTTATTCGCCACAACGAACCCAACCGGGCGCTGCTGGTTAAGCAGGCCGAGGATCCGAGCCTGTCGACACTGCCACGCGCCGTCGTACCTGTGAAGAAGCCAGTTAAGGACTACTTGCTTCAGCCGGATCAGGAATATCCCGGTCTTCCCGCAGCAGGACAAGCCGATAATCGGGGGGGATCATGAATATAACGCATCCCTTAATCAGCAAGCAGGCACGTATCATCACGCCAGCGTTAAATTGGGCGGTGCGGTTGTGCCTTGATCGGGTTGCAATGAGGCGTTCCGCAGTGATGTTTCGTGGGCAATCACGGGTTGGCAAAAGTCGTTGCGCCGTGTTTGTGGCCGAGCAGCTAAAAAAACAGTTTCCTGAATGTCATGTTGCTTTTTATATAGCGCTGAAGCGTAAGACACGACATCCTAATAATCTTTGTCGTGAGCTTTGCTATACTGAAAATATTCATCCAAAGGAGCGCGTGGATCTGCGTTATCATTTGGTAGCTCATGTGGAATCATTGTTGGTCGGGCAGCAAGCCGGGCAGTATCTTTTGGTGATTGATGAGGTTCAAAGATTATTGCCGGTGGATTACTTCGACTTGGCGGATCTCTACAATCTGTTACAGGCGAAGAGCATCTGCATGACGCTGATTGCCTTTGCTCAGCCGGACATTGACGCACAAATCACCATGATTAAGGCGACACGTGAGCAGCAGTTGATGGCGCGGTTTTTAACCGAAGTATTGACTTACCCTGGTTGTCGCGGGGCGGATGAGCTCGGCGTGATATTGAATGCCTATGATACGGGCTCCGAGTTCCCCTCGGGTTCCGGGACGAGCTATACCGCGCATTTCATACCCAAGGCCTTCTCGGCAGGATTTCGTTTAGCGCGTGTCACCGAGCCGCTTTGGCTCGAGTTGTCGTCCAGTACCTCCGGACCTTATATGAACAACATTCCCATGGAGCATCTGTGTGAGTCGGTACTCAATCTATTGCTCAGTCTCGCAGCCAAGGACAGCACCTCCATGGAGCTTGATCCTCGCTGGGTGAGTGAAGCAGTGCAAAAAAGCAACCTACGGGCTTTTTGTGATGCATTATAACCGTGGCTATTTCTTTCCTGATGGGTTTCCCACCCCCTTCGAAGCGGCCTTTGCTACTGTGCAAAGAGCTGCGGTCATCAACGGGGTACCGGCACGCGCATTGTTGCTGGCTTTCAGTCCTGGCGAAGGCGATCATCGGTGGCGCCACGGCAGCGTGGCCAGCGCAACGATTCAGGGGTTGTATGCGCCCGGGCGTCCCTACCTGGCGAATACGCACTTCATTGGCAGCGTTGCACATTTTTTTGCCCCGCGTGTCATGGATAAATTGCAGTACTGCCCACTGTGTGCCGCTGACTCAGGCTACCTTTCGCTCTTTTTCCATTTGCGATGCGTCCGGTGGTGTCCATGGCATCGGATTGAACTCAAATCTTTGTGCGCGCAATGTGCTGATGCCGCGGCCTTTTGTCCCGATCGGAACAGTCAGCCGTGTGCTACCTGCGGTTATGCCGTGCCCAGCTTGAAAGTGATCCTCGACAGCTTGCGCTCGGGTCTCTGTGCTCAGCGTGCTGCTCATAGTTTGCGGTTATTTAGCACCTTGGCGCGTCTTCAGCGTCTGGGAATTTTAGACACCATGCGGTTGGGGGAGGGTCCTATAGATCCTCCCGTTCTGATTCAACCTCACAGTTTTTATGAGGCGTTCGAAGAAGACTCGACCCTACGACGATACCGGGTGGCATTAGACATGAGAGGGGGCGAGGATAGCCTGACACAACCGCGGCAGGTGGATGTGGTCTATCGACGGTTTGTGTCATTCTGGAGGTCGAGGCTACTTCGGCGCCATCGTCATTGCCTGCATAACGCCAACAGTTCCCTGGGGATCCGCGAACGGGGATCGTGCGTGTTCGCGCTCACGTTGATGCTGTTTCGGCAGAAATTTGAAACATTGCCTATTTCAAATACTCGCATTTGCATGTCTGACAGGGCCCTGGAGTGCCTAAGTGAGTTGGGCTTCACGCGTAGTAGCCTACGCAATTATTTCAAAGTAATGTTTTATCGGTTGCTTTCTCGGCTGTGGTATCGCTGCGCCCATAGCAACGGTTTTTTTGTCCGTGTGGATTCTCGCTTCTTCTTCACGCCCTTTCTGGGCAGAACGCCATCACTTAGCGACTACCTCGGTGAGACCATCCGAGGACGGGTCCATGAAATCATCATCGACTTGCCTGCCGGGCTGCCGGTGCTGCGCAAGCTCATGAGCCACGGACGTACCGATGCGTTGCTGCGGATTTCCCATGCTGCCGGCACCGTTTCAGTTCATACCGACGCCCAACCAAAGTTCTTGTTCGGTTTCGAAATCCTGGCGAGCGCCTTTGTATTTTGAGTTCAGTGCATTGTGCGGAATGACGGATATCACTGCTCGAGGCGATTATTCATCGGAGGGCGCGCTGGCACTCGCTTGAGGTGTGAGGGCCTGGCCAAGTAGCTTGGTCGCACGACTGCCCAGCAGCGATCCTGCCTGGAAATAGCCCATCACCGTAGTGATGCTGCGGTGCTCGGTCATCGCCATCACCTCTCCCAGTGGCACTCCCTGGCGCCCGGCCTCAGTGACAAAGCCCGAGCGCAGGCTGTGTGCTGCCCAATCCCCTTCAAGGCCGGCCAATTGCGCTCGACGCTTGACGATACGCGCCACCTGATCGCCTGATAGTCCGGTGCTACTGACCCGGCCGCCTCTGTACAGCCGACGGAACAGTGGTCCGGTCTGCGCGGGCGCCGCCTCCAGCCACGCCTGCAGCGCGTGGGCCGCAGGCCCTTGCAGGGGCTTTTCCCGCCGCTCGCCACCGGTGTCAGTCTTCGTCGCCCCCAAGGCGTAGAGCCAAGTGTCTGCGTCCAAGCGACGGAGGTCCTGAACCTGCAGGCCAATCACTTCTGAACGCCTGCGTCCGCCGCCACTCCACGCCAACAGCAACAGAGCACGGTCGCGGAGGCCGCGAATACCGTCAGTACAGGTAGCAAGCATCGCTTGCAGCGGTTCCAACACCACGGCGGTTTTCTTGTGAACCGAGACGCCGTGGCGAGCCTGGGCCTTACGGGCTTCACGCAACAGGGTTTTTACAACCTGACTCTCTGCCGGGTTTTCCCACTGCTGCAGGCGATGCCACTTGGCCAGGACAGCCAGGCGGTGGCTGACCGTGCTGAACGCCAACGGGCCTGGTTTTCCCTTGACGCCGGCGGCGACCAGCGCGGCATCGAGGTTCGCTGGCAGCAGGTGGCTCCAGCCGCCCGCACCGTCGGGTCGGGCAAGATGGTCGACAATGAACTGCACCGCCACCTCCGGGGGCAAGGCACCATCACCGAGTGCGCGTCGGTAGCGCAGTTGCAGCCAGGCGGACCAATAGGCGAGGGCGCTCTGGTAGCTGCGCACAGTGTTGGCCGCAGTACCGGCGGCGATGAATGCGTCGGCGGCGGCACGGGTGCTGGCGGCCAGTTCCGCCAACACTAAAGGCGAGGAGGAGGGCATCGCTATCGGTTCTGTCAATGTCTTCTCGCTCAACGGTGCAATAGGTTCGGATAACCTATGCTTATCAGACCTAATTTATGGAACCCCCATCATCACGGCAAGAAAAAAAGACGTAAATAATGCGCTATCGCTTGCGGGCAACCCCGGAGGATGGTCGTCCATCTGGGTCAGGAGCCGCTTAGACCTGGCATTTTCACCACTCAGCGGTTGCGGCGAAGAAGAGAGGTTTACGCCCTAGATGACCGAGATTATTCTCAAGGGTCTCCCGTGAGACTAATTTGACTCATTTGAGTCTGTTCTATATCGTTCGCGAAATGTTAAATCAGATCGCGAGTGGATGATCAGTATCATGAGTGCAGTGAGAGTGGCCGGAGCGTTGCTAGTAGCTATCGGGTTGGTTGGATGTGATTCCCCCGTGGGACAGGACGCACCAACCGCGACAGCATTTCCGGTAGAAGTGGTAACCGTGGCCGGAGAGCAACTGAACCTTTCCTCTGTGCTGCCTGGCCGGGTTGAACCGGTTCGGGTCGCAGAGGTTCGAGCCCGAGTGTCTGGCATTGTCCTGCGCAAGCATTTTGAGGAAGGCGCTGACGTCAAAGCCGGCGAGGTGCTGTTCGAGATAGACCCTGCACCGCTGAAGGCTGCGCTTGACCGTGCCGAAGCAGACCTCGCCCGTGCTCAAGCGGTACAGCAGGAGGCCCAGGCTCGGGTTAAGCGCTATGCGCCGCTGGTGAAGATTGATGCCGTCAGTCAGCAGGACTTCGACAGCGCCACTGCTGAACTGCGTAGCGCGCAGGCAGCTGTACGCTCAGGCCGGGCCGACGTAGAAGCCGCGCGCCTCAACCTAGACTACGCCACTGTCACCGCACCGATCTCCGGCCGCATTGGCCGTGCCCTGGCAACCGAAGGCGCGTTGGTTGGGCAGGGCGACGCCACGCTGATGGCGCGTATCCAGCAACTCGACCCGATCTTCGTCGATTTTACTCAGTCCGCCGCCGATGCTCTGCGCCTGCGCCAGGCCTTTAAGGAGGGTACGCTGGACAGTGGCGAGGACAAGGTGCTCACCGCTCAGGTAGAAGGCACTGACTTCCAGCGACAGGGCGTGCTGATGTTCACAGACGTGGCAGTCGACCGCAGCACCAGCCAGGTCATCTTGCGCGGTCGCTTCGACAACAGCGACGGCATTCTCCTACCAGGTATGTACGTGCGCGTACTTACTCCGCAGGGCACCGACCAGCAGGCCATCCTGGTACCGCAGCGCGCGGTGCAGCGCGGCGCCGGTGGCGAGGCGCGTGTGATGGTGGTCGGCACCGGAAATCTGGCCGAGGCTCGCAGCGTGCGTACCGGTGTCATGCAGGGTTCGCGCTGGCAGATCGTCGAAGGCTTGCATCCAGGCGAACAGGTCATCGTTGGTAGCCCAGCCGGCCTGGCCCCCGGCATGCCCGTGATACCTGCACAGGCACAGTCGGTCGTGACGCAATAAGGCGAGGGTTGAGAGATGTCCAAGTTCTTCATCAATCGGCCGAATTTTGCCTGGGTCATGGCACTGTTCATTTCCCTGGCTGGCCTGCTGGTGATCCCGGCGCTGCCGGTGGCCCAGTACCCCAGCGTGGCACCGCCACAAATTTCCATTACTGCCACCTATCCGGGCGCTTCGGCCAAGGTGCTGGTGGAGTCGGTGACCAGCATCATTGAGGAGTCGCTCAACGGCGCCAAGGGCCTGCTGTACTACGAGTCCACCAACAACTCCAACGGCGTCGCCGAGGTGTTGGTGACCTTCGAGCCCGGCATCGAGCCGGACATGGCCCAGGTCGATGTGCAGAACCGCCTGAAGAAGGCCGAGTCGCGCATGCCCCAGGCGGTGCTGACCCAGGGCCTGAAGGTGGAGCAGGCCAGCGCCGGCTTCCTGCTGATCTACGCCCTGACCAGCAAAGCCGGAGAAGGTGGCGACACTACGGCCCTGGCCGACTACGCCGCGCGTAACATCAACAACGAATTGCTGCGCGTGCCGGGCGTGGGCAAGTTGCAGTTCTTCTCTTCGGAGGCGGCCATGCGGGTCTGGGTCGATCCGCAGAAACTGGTGGGCTATGGCCTGTCCATCGATGACGTTAACAACGCCATCCGTGGCCAGAACGTCCAGGTGCCGGCCGGCAGCTTCGGCAGCACGCCCGGCGCCAGCGAACAGGAGCTGACCGCGACCCTGGCGGTGCAGGGCACTCTCGATACCCCTGAGGCCTTCGCCGGTATCGTCCTGCGCTCCAACCCGGACGGCTCCAGCGTGCGCTTGGGCGATGTCGCACGGCTGGCCATCGGCAGCGAGAACTACAACCTGTCCTCGCGCCTGAACGGCCACCCGGCCGTGGCCGCTGCAGTACAGCTGGCGCCCGGCGCCAACGCTATCCAGACCGCGACGCTGGTCAAGGAGCGCCTGGCGGAGCTTGCGCAGTTTTTCCCTGAGGGCGTCGAGTTTTCGGTGCCCTACGACACCTCGCGTTTTGTCGACGTGGCCATCGAAAAGGTCATCCATACCCTGATCGAAGCCATGGTGCTGGTGTTCCTGGTGATGTTCCTGTTCCTGCAGAACGTGCGTTACACCCTGATCCCGTCGATCGTGGTACCGGTGTGTCTGCTGGGCACGTTGATGATCATGAAACTGCTCGGCTTTTCGGTGAACATGATGACCATGTTCGGCATGGTACTGGCCATCGGCATCTTGGTGGACGATGCCATCGTGGTGGTGGAGAACGTCGAGCGGCTGATGGCCGAGGAGGGGCTGTCGCCGGTGGACGCGACCATCAAAGCTATGGGGCAGGTGTCCGGGGCGATCATCGGCATCACCATGGTCTTGGCTGCGGTGTTCTTGCCGTTGGCGTTCATGTCCGGTTCCGTGGGGGTGATCTACCAGCAGTTTTCGGTGTCGCTGGCCGTGTCGATCCTGTTCTCCGGCTTCCTGGCCCTGACCTTCACCCCGGCGCTGTGCGCCACGCTGCTCAAGCCAGTGCCCCACGGTCACCACGAGAAAGGCGGCTTCTTTGGTGGCTTCAACCGCGCCTTCGCCCGCGTGACCGAGCGCTACTCGGTGATGAACAGTGCCCTGGTGGCCCGCGCCGGCCGCTGGATGCTGGCCTATGTCGGCATCCTGGCGGTACTCGGCTATTCCTACCTGCGTCTGCCGGAGGCCTTCGTGCCGTCGGAAGACCTGGGCTACAGCATCGTCGATATCCAGTTGCCACCCGGCGCCAGCCGTGTGCGCACCGATCACACCGCCGAGGCGCTGGAAAAATTCATCATGTCGCGCGAGTCAGTTGCCAGTGCGGTCATCGTCAGCGGCTTCAGCTTCTCGGGGCAGGGCGACAACGCCGCGCTGGCGTTCCCCACCTACAAGGACTGGTCCCTGCGCGGCCCCGAGCAATCGGCGGAGGCGGAAACCGCCGCCATCAACGCCCAGTTCGCCGCCAACGGCGACGGTGCCATCACTGCAGTAATGCCGCCGCCGATCGACGGCCTGGGTAACTCCGGTGGTTTCGCTCTGCGCCTGATGGACCGTGGCGGCCTGGGGCGCGAAGCGCTGTTGGCGGCCCGCGACCAACTGCTGGCCCGCGCCAACGGTAACCCGGTGATCCTCTACGCGATGATGGAAGGCCTGGCCGAGGCACCGCAGCTGCGCGTGCGGATCGACCGCGAGAAGGCCCGCGCCCTGGGCGTAAGCTTCGAGGCCATCAACAACACCCTGGCCACTGCCTTCGGTTCGGCGGTGATCAACGACTTCACCAACGCCGGGCGCCAGCAGCGCGTGGTGGTGCAGGCCGAGCAGGGCGAGCGTATGACCCCGGAAAGCGTGCTGCGCCTGTATGCCCCGAATGCCGGAGGCGAGCAGGTACCGTTCAGTGCCTTCGTCACCACCAAGTGGGAAGAGGGCCCGGTGCAACTGGTGCGCTACAACGGCTATCCGTCGATTCGCATCGCCGGTGACGCCGCACCAGGCCACAGCACCGGCCAGGCGATGGCCGAGATGGAGCGCCTGGTCAGTGAGCTGCCGCCTGGCATCGGCTACGCCTGGACGGGCCTGTCGTACCAGGAAAAAGTCTCCAGCGGCCAGGCCACGGCCTTGTTCGCCCTGGCCATCCTGGTGGTGTTCCTGCTGCTGGTGGCGCTGTACGAAAGCTGGGCGATTCCGTTGACGGTGATGCTGATCGTGCCGATCGGTGCGTTGGGCGCGATATGGGCGGTGATGCTCACCGGCCTGCCCAACGATGTGTACTTCAAGGTCGGCCTGATCACCATCATTGGCCTGGCGGCGAAGAACGCGATCCTGATCGTCGAGTTCGCCAAGGAACTGTGGGAGAAGGGCTACAGCTTGAGCGATGCCGCCATTGAGGCCGCGCGCCTGCGTTTCCGTCCGATCGTGATGACCTCCATGGCCTTCATCCTCGGCGTGGTGCCGCTGGCCATCGCCACCGGTGCCGGCGCGGCCAGCCAGCGCGCCATCGGTACCGGAGTAATCGGCGGCATGCTCAGCGCCACCTTGCTGGGTGTGGTGTTCGTGCCGATCTGTTTCGTGTGGGTTTTGAAGCTGCTCAAGCGCAAGCCGGCCCCGGTGCAGCAAGCTATCGAGGTGGCAAAGTAATGGTGAAGCTTAATCTTGCAATTCCTTTCACACTGGCCTGTGTCCTGGTCGGCTGCTCGCTGGCACCGACCTATCAGCGTCCAGAGGCGCCGGTACCGGCACGGTGGGGTGATGCCACCGGGCAGCAGGGCCGGGCGGTGGGCCAGCTGGACTGGAAGGCCTTCATCGTTGACCCTACGCTGCGCCAATTGGTCGGTACCGCGCTGGACAACAACCGTTCCCTGCGCCAGACGCTGCTCGATATCGAACAGGCACGTGCGTTATATGGCATCCGTCGTGCCGATCGCATGCCGGGTCTTAACGCCGCTGCTTCAGGCAATCGCCAGCATATGCCTGCGGACCTATCCAGCGATGGCCGCGAAGGGGTCAACAGCACCTATCAGGTAGGGTTGTCGCTGCCGGAGTATGAGATTGACTTGTTCGGCCGCGTGAAAAGCCTGAGCGACGCAGCCTTGGAACAATATCTGTCCACCGAGGAAGTCGGCCGCGCCGCGCGTATCGCCCTGATCGCCGATGTCAGCCAGGCCTACCTGGCCCTCGAGGGTGCCGAGCGACGCCTGGCACTGACCCGCCAGACGTTGGGCAGTCGCGAAGATTCACTGCTTCTGGTCGGCAAGCGCCGAACCGTAGGCACCGCGACGGCGCTGGACCATCAGGAGGCATTGGGCCTGGTCGAGCAGTCGAGGGCGGAGCTTGAGTCCATCGTGCGCGAGCAGCAGCAAGCCTACAACGCCCTGGTGCTTCTACTCGGTAACGCGGACGCGGCCAAAGCGATCCCTGCCCAACGCCCCGAGGTACCCATGGTCCTGCAGGAGATCGGTGCGGGTGCCCCGTCGGCCTTGCTCGAACGACGCCCGGACATTCTTGCCGCCGAGCATCGCCTGCGGGCACGCAATGCCGATATCGGTGCGGCACGGGCGGCGTTCTTCCCACGTATCAGCCTGACCGGCAGCTTCGGTACCTCCAGTGCGCAGATGTCTGGGTTGTTCGATGGAGGTTCGCGCAGTTGGAGTTTCATGCCGCAACTATCGCTACCGCTGTTCGACGGCGGGCGCAACAAGGCTGCCCTGAGCCTGGCCGAGGCGCGCAAGGACTCAGCGGTGGCAGCCTACGAAGGCACAGTCCAGATCGCCTTCCGGGAAGTGGCCGATGCCTTGGCCGCCAGCGATACCTTGCGACGCGAGGAGGTAGCAAGAAGAGCCTTGGTCGAGACCAGCAAGGCGAGCCTGGTGCTGGCAAAGGCCCGTTATGCGGCGGGCGTGGACAGTCACCTACGTTACTTGGATGCCCAGCGCAGTACCTATCTGAATGAAGCAGCCTTCATCGAGGCAAGCATCGAGCGACAAAAATCCCTTGTCGACCTGTACCGCGCCCTGGGCGGGGGCTGGCCGGAAAAGGGATAGGTTGATGATCCTTTGGTAGGTCTTGTCGACCTCCTTTGGCCCCTGAGTATTCAGGGGCCTTTTTTGTACAGCATCGAATTAACGCGTAACTGCCGCAGCTCCGTTGAGGAAGAGGTTTTCGAGCGTCAACGCGGAGGTCGCGCTGGCAGCACGGCCACGCCGCTCTGCGTCAACGATGCCGTAGACCAGACTCAGGAACATCTCGGTGAAGACCGCTGCACTGATGTCGATTCTGAAGACCCCGGCCTGCTGACCGCGAAGGAAAAAATCATCCAGTGCCTCTGCATAAGCACGCCAGCCTTGGTTTGCCTCAATGTCGTCAAAGGTGTCCGGTCGATATTGAAACAGCAAGAAAACCATCATCTCACGATGCTTGAGATGTTCACTGATCAATAGCCGCAACGCCACTATCGGTTCGCTGTTAGTCAGATCGGCATCGGCAATCACTTGACGCAACACCTGCTCCCCGTAACCTTCCAATAAGCTGACCAAATTATCCCGAGTCCCGCAAAATCTATGCAGCGTTGCCTTGCTCACCCCAGCGGTTTCGGCCAATTCCTTCAGTGTGGCCCTTGGATGAATAACAATGGCTGCAGCCAGAGCCTTGAGTAGACGTTCATCGCTTGCTGGAAGGTGCATGGAGGGTTCTCGGTTGCTTGAATAAAGCCATTGTGCCTCAATTGAGACCCATAGGCACTATTTGAGCTATTTTAGCCTCATCTCAGGTAGCGGTAACGCACTTAACAGCGAAGAAAGCCATGAGAACAGTTCGCACCGTCATATCCGAAGATTTTTTCCGACGTTTCAAGCCGATCTTCGCCCCTCATGTGGAAGCGCTAGGCATTGACTTGGCGCTAGTTGAGCGCGCTGACATCGAGATACCCGGCGAACAGTACATTGCGCTTTGGGAGGCCGCCGGTGCCACGAACCCCTCTATCGGCTTGACTCTGGGCAGTCAAACCGAAGCCGACGACTTCGGAGCGCTGGGCCATGCTTTGCACTGCGCACCGAGTGTAGAAAAGGCTTTGATGACCCTGCACACCTACCTGGTTGTGTTCGCTCAGGAGTCGTCAATCGACTATTGCATCGACGGTCGCCAATTGCGCATCTCCTATCAGGTCACAGACAGCACGGTCCTGAATCGTCGTCAGGATGCAGAGTTTGCCATCGCTGCGATTCTGCGTCAGCTACAGCTGGTCACAGCTACAAGCGTGAAACCAGTGCGAGTGGACTTCGAACATACCCGTCCAATAGACGTGTCCATGCACAAACAATTGTTCATGTGCCCCGTTTTTTTCAATCAGCCGACCAACCGGATTTCGTTGCCTGTTGAGGTGCTCAACCTGCCTGCCACTCAAGGGAATGAACGCCTGTTCAAGGCATTGGAGCCGTATCTTCAACAGGAGCGCGAGCAGCGGAACGTGAGTGATGAATTATTGACCCAAGTCACTCGTATGATCGGACTGAGTATCGCCAGTGGTCTTCCTTCTCTCGACCAGGTCAGCCAATACATGGGCCTAAGCCGACGTACCTTGCAGCGTCGGCTCAAGGAGCATGACATCGATTTTTCCGTATTGATCGAAGAAGTGCGTCGCGACCTTGCCTTGGGGTACCTCAATCATTCCGACTATTCGATGACCCAAATTTCACTGTTGCTCGGCTATGCGGAATCCGGCTCGTTTACCCGCGCATTCCGCCGATGGACCGGGCATTCACCACAGCAATTTCGACAGGCGTCCCGTATGCCTGGCACTGGTGGCTGAAAGTCTGGCACCTGCGGTCAATCGTGCCGTCGCTCCTCTCGGTACCCTGAATGAAGCGCCCGCGCCCGCCTTGGGAGCTGGCCTTGATTCGATTCAGGAGAGCGACGATGAATACAGCGGTAAGCGCTAATGCAGCCAAGTGTGGCGAAACCGAGGCGCTGCGCATCCTTTCACTGCAGCAGGCTGCGCAGCGCGAGCGGCCGATACCCACTCTGCAGGAGCGCCGCCACAATCTGGAGCGCCTGAAGCGCTTGCTGTTGGATAACCAGCAGGCCATTTGTGCGGCGATCAACGCAGATTTTGGTAACCGTGCTCACCAGGAAACACTGTTGTTGGAGTTGTTTCTTAGCGTCGACGGCATTCGCGATTGCCATAAGCGCCTGGGGCGCTGGATGAAGCCACAGCGGCGCAAGGGTTCGTTGTGGTTCTTTGGGGCAAGTAACCGTGTGCTACCTCAGCCCAAGGGCGTTGTGGGTGTGATCGCACCGTGGAATTACCCTCTCTTTTTGGTCATGGGGCCTGTGACCAGCGCGCTGGCGGCGGGTAATCGCTGCATAGTGAAGATGGCTGCTAACTCACGCAATCTTTGCGCGTTACTGCATAGGTTGGTGGGCGAGTATTTCGACGAGCGCACAGTGGCCATCGTGCCGGATGTCAGCGGCTCAGTGTTTTCCAGCCTGCCATTCGATCACCTTATTTTCACCGGTTCCGCTGCTACCGGCCGCCAAGTAATGAAGGCGGCTGCCAGCAACCTGACGCCAGTGACCTTGGAGCTGGGCGGAAAGTCACCGGTAATCATCGCCGACGATTTCGACTTGAAGACCGCCGCCAGCCGGATTCTGCAAATGAAAACGGTGAATGCGGGGCAGACGTGCGTTGCGCCTGACTATCTGTTGATACACGAGAGCAGGCTTGAGGCCTTCATCGAGCAATGCAAGACCATCGTCCCTGCACGTTAATGGCGCGGGAGATCTGCTCGGAGGCCCGCCAGCAGAGAGTACTGACGAGCAGATGGTTCAGGCCTGTTTGCGCGTCGTTTTTATCGGCAGCTACGATGCCGATGAGGATGATTTCACTGGTACCACTTACTTCTGTTCGCCGATGAAACAGGATGGGTCCTACGATTTCTTCAGAACTGCCGATAAGCGTGTCTGTGGATTTCTGTATCTGCGCACGATCCGAACCGGCAGTCGTGCGTTGAGCCTTGAGCGTGGTTCGCTCTTGGACATCATTTTGCGGTTACAGGACGACAAGAACTTCAAAATCTGGGAAGGGCTTTTGGTTGAGCTTCGACAGTTGCAGGTTGCAGCTGATCCGGAGATCGGGATCAACGACATCCTGGCGGATGTTCAGGCCTCGATCCGCGGCTACATGCCCAGCGATGATGGTAGCGATCCCCAAATGCGTGTCACGCAACTGACTCGCGAGTCTCTGCGAAAAGCGTTAACTGTCTTCATGGCAACCGGTGCGCAGCGCAGTGATGGCGAAGCGCATGCAGCACCATTCCAGAGCCAAGGCACCGGTACTGTTAACATGATGGTACTGGCACTTCTGTCACTGATCGCGGAGCTAAAGCAGAACGTGATTTTTGCGATGGAGGAGCCAGAGATAGCAATCCCGCCGCATATTCAAAAACGCATCATCAACGGTGTGCGCAACAAGTCAGCCCAGGCGCTGTTTACCTCGCATTCGCCTTACGTGCTCGAAGAGTTCGACCCCGAGCAGGTAATCGTTATCAGCCGAAACGATGGAAACTTGAGTGCTATGCCTGCAGGGCTGCCGCCGGGCATCAAAGCAAAAATGTACCGGCAAGACATGCGGCTGCGTGTTTGTGAGGCCCTTCTGGCACGTCGGGTGCTGATTGCCGAAGGCCGGACGGAATATGACGCTTGGCCCGCCGTAGCGCGACTGCTTCATCAGCAGGAGCCGGAGTCTTTCATGCCGCTTGAGGCGTTGGGCATCCCAATCATCGATGCGACGACTGACTCGCTGATCGCTCCGATGGGGGCCTACTACCGCAGGCTCGGGAAGAAGGTCTATGCCGTTTTCGACGAGCAGGCACCCGAGCAATTGGAAGCTATTAGGGCGTCGGTCGACTACCCCTATCAAGCGCCTGAGAAAGGTTTCGAGAACGTCGTTCTCAAAGGAACCGATGAGGAAGTGTTGCGTGGCTGGGTTGCGTCTCTGGTCGACAGCGGTGCTTGGCCTTCAGACTTAAAGGACAAGGCCCCGGGCCCTGATGCCACGAAGGATGAGGTAGCAGCGATTCTAGGGGTGCTGCTGAAGCGCTGGAAAGGCGATGGTGCTGCTGCCAGCTTACTTTGTACCGCCATGACCCGACATCAACTCCCGGAATTCATTGTCAGCACCCTCGAGAGCATTACAGCCACAATTGTTCCCAAGAAGCCCGAGCCTGAACTTTCGGAACTGGATGATGACTTTCTCGATTTGGTTGGGCCTTAACAGATGATGGTGCTTGATCAGTCTCGACGGGATGTTATCGAGTCACCCAGACATCTGGTGGTGATGGGCGGCCCTGGCTCAGGGAAAACCACAGTCGCATTGCTCAAAGCTGAAGCATTTCTAGGCCGACTAGACCTCACAGAGTATCAGCAGGTGCTGTTCCTGAGCTTCGCCAGGGCAACGGTCGCGAGGGTTGCGGAACAGGCCGGGAAAATGCTGCCGAAACTTGAGCAGGCTCGGCTCGAGGTCAACACCTATCATGGCTTCACGTGGAATTTGCTGCGCAGCCATGGCTACTTGCTCCGCAACGGGCGACCCTTATCGCTTCTTCCTCCGCCAGAGGCTGCTGCGCGATTGTCCACATTGAGCGAAGAACAGATAGCCTTGGAGAAAATCAGGCTGCTCGAGGAGGAGGGACTGTTGCACTTCGACCTGTTCGCCAGCAATGCTGCCATGTTGCTGGAGAGAAGCCAGTCGCTGCAGCGCATCTACGGCAACAGCTATCCACTGATCATACTCGACGAGTTCCAGGACACGAACGAGGATGAGTGGCGTTTCATTCGGGCGTTGACTCGGCATAGCCAGGTGCTGGCTTTAGCTGATCCGGAACAACGAATCTACGAATTCCGCGGTGCCAGTGCTAGCAGGATTCAAGAGTTCGAACAGGCCTACCGCCCCGCCTCCTTTTCTTTTGGAATGGAAAATCACCGGAGCACAGGGACCGACATTGTCCAGTTCGGCAACGATCTGCTGGCAGGAGTAAATAGGGGCAGAGCCTACACCCATGTGTCGGTTACACCCTATGCGCCGCGCAAGGGGATGCTCCATCGGGCTTTCAAATTTGCCATTCTGACTGCTATAGCACGGTTGAATAGATACGGACGTGATTGGTCACTAGCCATTCTGGTTCCCAGCAAAAGCTTCATGGCTGAGGTTTCTGCGTACCTTTCGAGTGATGCGGACAATCTGCCCAGGCTTTCCCATGAGGTGGCGTTCGACCAGGAGGCAGCAGCGCTCTCTGCTACGGCGATCGCCGCGTTGCTGGAAGGTGGCGCGAATGCTGAACTCATTACTGAAAGACTTCTTAGAAACCTATGTGCTCATCTGCGTGGCAGGAAAGGCGAGAAAGCCCCAAGCAAGGCTCACTTGGAATTGGTACTCGCTCTGGAGCAGTTGTTCGGTGGGCAAGCACTTCGTCGAGCGCCGCACAAGCGGGTTCTTGCTGCCGCACAGCTTATTGCAGTCCAGCGTCTTGAGTTGCAATTGACTGGCGACCCCCAAGTTGACTGGGTTGCCGCACGACAATTTCTGGATTCAAGCACCGAGCAGGTTTTCAAGCAGATCGGTATAGATGGTCGGTATGTGCGCTTGCTTGGGAAGGGGTCGCTGCTTCGAAGCCGTTTGAGCGAGATGTGGCGCTCAGCTGAAGGCTATTCAGGAGCAGAGAAGCTGGTGCGGGATGCTCTTATTCAGGACCACTTTCAAGCTGTCACCAGGGACTGGAAGGGGCTCCATCTGATGACCATGCACAAATCGAAGGGAAAGGAATTCACAGAGGTCATTCTTTATGAGGGAGTGATGAAGGGGCGTTTCTTGCCGACCGAAGCGACCCCGGATCGCGTGCGTCAGGCCCGTTTAGCCATGCGTGTCGCTGTCACTCGTGCAATGAAGAAGGCGACTATCTTGACGCCGACTGGGCGAAATCGCTGCCCGTTGATTTGAACGCAAGATTGGGGATGCCGCCAGGGACCATCGTATCATTACTGATGTGCGGCTGATCGGACGTTGCGATCCGCTAACCTAGAGTGAAAGACAAAATGCCCAGGCCCAACCACCTCGCCTTCTTTGTCTGGCGGATAATGGTGAGCGGGTTCCAGATTAGTGCAAAACGGCGCTGGTTGATCAAGGTTGTACCATTACCCCTTTCTTACAGCTCGCGGATGATACTCCGATTAATCGGCTTTCGAATAAGTACGAGTTTGATCCTGTCCGATGTCCTGTACACTAGCTCTTTTTCATTTTTCATTAGAGGCCTCGAAACTGATTGATATCTGCTGTTTGTGAATAATGATATTCCTTAGGTGAAAAGCGTCCCTGTGGGCCAAACAATAAATTGGCCGTTAGATATTCGAGATAGATGATCGCCTCCGGTTGCGCATATCGCATAAAGCACTCGCGCTGGGCCGCAGATAGACAGGCTCGGTGCTTCAGACATGTTTTCACCATTTCCGCCAGTACATAGCCGCGTATGTCGTATCGCTCATCCATGGCGCAAAGGATGGTTCGATAGCATAAGTGATAGTTCGGTTGCTGGCCGGTCTGTAGGTAGGCGTCGTTACTCATCCTTGACTCCCGGCCTGCCAGGAGGCCAGAAATTGCAGCACCTGCTCAACTTGGCCCTGACTGACTAGTTGCTCCGCAGTTCGCCCCTCGAAAGTTAACAATTGATCTTGGCGGAACCAGCCAATTGCTTGCTCGATAGTCGCACCGGTCTCAGTCACCATCAGAACCACACGTAGGACATCTGTTATGAAGCGTAGCGCTGCTTCGGAGTCAGTCGTGGTTGCACCATCTGCCTGGCTTTTGCGATACGTAGCGAGGTAAACGTCAAACTCAGCTGGGTTCAGACCAAAAGCCCTGGCGTAACGTTCCCCTGGAGAGGTTGTCCCTTTCGTGTTGCGTAGGTAATCAGCCAATTCAGCAGCTGACAGCGCGCTTATTTGAAATGCCTCTTGGTTCATGACTTGTTCCCCTCGCGACCTTTCGTTAACAGCATGCCCCCAAATCAACAGTAAGCAAAGCCATAGCTGTGTGGCTTTTATGGTCGACGTGGCAAGGGCGGTCGTTCAGCGGAAGCGTATGTACGCCACGGATGTGGAGCTTTCACGCAACGGCCTAGGAGCATCCCCCGATGACACAGTAGACACAGAGAGGGCCAGGCGGAACGACTGAGACCACGCGATGGTGGTGGGCGGCCTGGAACTAATGTTTAGGGAATGTGCGGTAGGGTCGATTTGGGGGTTTGACTTACCGCTTTTTGGCCTTTTCAGTTCTGATTACTGATCGCAGCCGCCAAGCCGTCGACGAAGGGGGCTGTTCAGCGTGCTCCGAAAAGAGTACAAATGTGCTCCATGGACAATCTTACCCCAAAACGCCGCGCCATCTTCGAGTTCATCCGTGAGCGCATCGCCGACCACGGCCAGCCGCCGAGCCTGGCCGATATCGCCACGCGCTTCGGTTTTGCCTCGCGCAGCGTGGCGCGCAAGCACATCACCGCCCTGTGCCAGGCCGGCTACATCGACGTCACGCCGAACCAGGCGCGGGGCATACGCCTGGCCGAACGGCTGCGCCGCCCGGAAATCCTCGAAGTGCCGGTGCTGGGCCAGGTGGCGGCAGGCGCCCCCATCGGCCCGGACCTCGACATTCACGAGCAACTGCTGCTCGACCCCAGCCTGTTCCGCCGTACCCCCGACTACCTGCTGAAGGTGCGTGGCGATTCGATGATCGACGACGGCATTTTCGACGGCGACCTGGTCGGCATCCTCCAGCAGGCCGACGCCCGCGATGGCCAGATCGTGGTCGCGCGCCTGGACGGCGAGGTGACCATCAAGCGCCTGCAGCGCCAGGGTGGCAATTACCGGCTGTTGCCACGCAACCCGGCCTATGCGCCCATCGATGTGCGGCCTGAACAGGAGTTCTTCATCGAAGGCGTGTTCTGCGGCTTGCTGAGGCGTGACTGATGGGCGCGGTGGTCGACCTCGACAGGTTGCTCGACCAGCGCCGGGTATGGCGCGGTCGGCAGGCCCAGGCGCGGCCGCTCGGCCTGCAGCCCACGGGCCATGCCGCCCTTGACCAATGCCTGCCGGAAGGTGGCTGGCCGGCGGCTGCGCTCAGCGAACTGTTGCTGGCCAGCCCCGGCTGCGGCGAATTGCAGCTGCTGTGGCCGACCCTGGCCCGCTTGAGCGCTGAAGCCAGCCGAATCGTGCTGGTGGCACCGCCATTCATTCCTTACGCCCCGGCCTGGCAGGCCGCGGGGGTGGACCTGCGCTGGCTGGTACAGGTGGACGCCGAACCTGCCGATGCCCTGTGGGCCGCCGAGCAATGTCTGCGCTCCGGCAGTTGCGCGGCGGTGCTGTGCTGGCCGGAACGTGCCGATGACCGCGCCCTGCGGCGCTTGCAGGTGGCTGCCGAAACCGGGCAGGCGCTGGCCTTCGCCTGCCGGCCGCAACAGGCGGCGCACAACCCTTCACCCGCAGCACTGCGCATTGCCGTCGACACCCGCCCGGCACAATGGCGCGTGCTGAAAAGCCGTGGTGGCATGCCACCGGCGCTGCCCATCGCCTGCCCGGGGCGGGGCTGATGCAACATGCTCTGGGCCTGCATCCTGCTTCCGCAGCTGGCGCTGGACACGGTTCTGCGTGAGCGTGACGACCCCGATACCCCCCTGGTGCTGCTTGGCGGGCCGACCCAGCGACGCGTGCTGCAGGCGGTCAACCCGGCGGCGGCGGCGCTCGGCCTGCGGGCCGGGCAAACCCTGACGGCGGCGCGTGCGCTGGCCGATGGCTTCAGCTGCGTCGAGGCCGACCCCAAGCGCATCGACCAGGTGCAGCAGTTGCTGGCAGCCTGGGCCTACCGCTTCAGTGCCCAGGTCAGCCTGCACTACCCACGGGCGCTGTTGCTGGAGGTGGGCTCCAGCCTGCAGCTGTTCGGCCCCTGGCCGCTGTTCGAGGCCCGCCTGCGCCAGGAGCTGGCGGAGCTGGGCTTGCGCCAACGCATCGTCCTGGCCAGCAACCCGGTGGCGGCGCGCATGCTCGCCAATGCTCACGATGGCCTGGCCGTGATGGATGCCGATGCCACTCGTGCGGCGCTGCTGGGCATGCCAATCGAGCGTATCGGCCTGCCTGCGCAGGCTGCCGAGGCCTTTGCCCGCATGGGCCTGCGCCAGTTGAGCCAGGTGCTGGCCTTGCCCCGCGACAGCCTGGCCAGGCGCTTTCCGGCCCAGGTGCAGCTGCACCTTGATCAGCTGCTCGGCCTGCGCAATCTGGGGCTGGGCTTCTACCAGCCCCCGGACCGTTTCGAGACCCGGCTGGAGCTGAACTTCGACGTCGAATCGCACCAGGCCCTGCTGTTCCCGCTGCGGCGCATGCTCAACGACCTTGCCGCGTTCCTCGCCGGGCGTGACTGTGGCGTGCAGCGTTTCTGCCTGCACCTGGAGCATGCCGAAGGGCCGGATACCTTGCTGAAGGTAGGCCTGCTGGCCGCCGAACGCGATGCTGCGATGCTGTTCGAACTGGCGCGCGGGCGCCTGGAGCCGCTACGCATTCCCGCACCTGTGCGCAACCTGCGGCTGGTTGCCGAGGACCTGCCACCCTTCGTGCCGCAACACCAGGCATTGTTCGACCCGCGTGCGCAGCAGGCGCAACCTTGGGAACAATTGCGCGAACGGCTACGCGCCCGCCTGGGGGATGAGGCGGTCAAGGGCCTGAGCGCGGCAGCCGATCATCGCCCCGAATGCGCCTGGCAAGCGGTAGAGCAGGGTGCCCAGGGCAGCATGCCGGTCGTTCCTGGCAGCCGCCCTGGCTGGCTGCTGTCGGCCCCCATGGCGCTGGACGAAGGCGGCTATCGCCTGCAAGGCCATGCCGAGCGCATCGAATCGGGCTGGTGGGATGGCGGCGATGTGCGCCGCGACTATTACCGCATCGAAACCCGCGACGGCCTGCGCGGCTGGGCCTACCGCGACCTGGGCAAGGCCGGCCCGTTGTGGCTGCAGGGCTGGTTCGCATGAACACCCCGGGTTATGCCGAGCTGCACTGCCTGTCCAACTTCAGCTTCCAGCGCGGCGCGTCGAGCGCCGACGAGCTGTTCCGGCGCGCGCGTGAACAGGGCTACCAGGCGCTGGCGATCACCGACGAATGCACCCTGGCCGGCATCGTCCGTGCCTGGCAGGCGGCCAAGGAACACCAGCTGCGGCTAATCGTGGGCAGTGAAGTGCAGTTGCAGGACGGCCCCAGGCTGGTGCTGCTGGTGCAGGACCTGGCCGGCTACCAGAACCTGTGCGCGCTGATCACCCGGGCCCGGCGGCGGGCGCAGAAGGGCGAGTACCAACTGTTTCGCGATGACCTGCAGCAGCACCATCAGGGCCTGCTGGCATTGTGGGTAGCCGATGACAGCGGCGATGCCACCCCCGGGCAGTGGCTGCACGGCGTGTTCGGCGAGCGCCTGTGGCTGGCCGTGCACCTGCACCGCGGCAGTGACGATACCTTGCGCCTTGAACGCTTGCGCGGCCTGGCGGCCAGGGTCGGCATCCGCGCCGTGGCCTGTGGCGACGTGCACATGCACGTGCGCGGTCGCCGCGCCCTGCAAGATTGCATGACCGCCATTCGCCAACATTGCCTGGTGGCCGAGGCCGGGCGCTTCCTGTTTGCCAATGGCGAGCGGCACCTGCGCAGCCAGGCGCAACTGGGCGAACTCTATCCCGCCGACCTGCTGGCCGAGACCCTGGCGATTGCTGCGCGCTGCCAGTTCGAACTGAGCGAATTGAAATACCAGTACCCACGCGAACTGGTGCCCCAGGGGCATAGCCCGGCGAGCTGGTTGCGCGAATTGTGCCAGCAGGGTTTGCCGTCGCGCTGGCCAAACGGGCCGAGCAGCAAGGTGCGGGATGTGCTGGCCAAGGAGCTGGCGCTGATCGAGGAGCTGGGCTACGAAAGCTACTTCCTGACTGTGCACGACATCGTCGCCTTCGCCCGCAGCCAGCGCATTCTGTGCCAGGGGCGGGGCTCGGCAGCCAACTCGGTGGTGTGCTTCGTGCTGGGCATCACCGAGCTCGACCCCATGCAACACCACCTGTTGTTCGAGCGCTTCCTGTCGCGCGAGCGCAACGAACCGCCGGACATCGACGTGGACTTCGAGCACGACCGGCGCGAGGAGGTGATCCAGTATGTGTTCCGCCGCTATGGCCGGCACCGGGCGGCGCTCACTGCGGTGGTCAACACCTACCATGCCGCCGGTGCGGTGCGGGATGTGGCGCGTGTGCTGGGGCTGCCCGCCGACCAGGTGGACGCCCTGGCCAAATGCTGTGGCCGCTGGAGCGATCGCATACCCGACGACCAGCGCCTGGCCGAGGCCGGCTTCGAGGCGGGCAGCCCTTCGCTGCGCCGGGTACTGGTGCTGGCCGGCGAACTGATCGGCTTCCCTCGGCACCTGTCACAGCACCCGGGCGGCTTCGTCATCTCGCAGCAACCCTTGGACGAGCTGGTGCCGGTGGAGAATGCCGCGATGCCGGAGCGCACGGTGATCCAGTGGGACAAGGACGACCTGGACATGGTCGGCCTGCTCAAGGTCGATGTGCTGGCGCTGGGCATGCTCAGCGCCTTGCGCCGTTGCTTCGACCTGCTGCAACGCCACCGTGGCCGGCACCTGACCCTGGCGTCCATCCCCGCCGAAGACCCGGCCACCTACGCGATGATCAGCCGTGCCGAGACCATGGGCGTATTCCAGATCGAGTCGCGCGCGCAAATGGCCATGTTGCCGCGGCTTCGGCCGGAAAAGTTCTACGACCTGGTCATCGAGGTGGCCATCGTCCGCCCCGGGCCGATCCAGGGCGACATGGTCCACCCTTACCTGCGCCGGCGCCTGAAGCAGGAACCGGTGACCTATCCCTCGCCGCAACTGAAGGCAGTGTTCGAGCGCACCCTGGGTGTGCCGCTGTTCCAGGAGCAGGTGATGGAGCTGGCGATGGTCGCGGCCGACTACACCCCGGGCGAGGCCGACCAGTTGCGCCGCAGCATGGCCGCCTGGAAGCGTCACGGCGGTCTGGAACCGCACCGCGAGCGGCTGGTGCAGGGCATGTTGCGCAATGGTTATGACCTGGCGTTTGCCGAGCGCATCTTCGAGCAGATCAAGGGCTTTGGCAGTTATGGCTTTCCGGAATCGCACGCGGCCAGTTTTGCCTTGTTGTGCTACGCCAGCAGCTGGCTCAAGTGCCATGAACCGGCGATTTTCACCTGCGCGCTGGTCAACAGCTGGCCCATGGGTTTCTACAGCCCCGACCAGTTGCTGCAAGAGGCCCGACGCCAGGGTATCGAGGTCAGGCCGGTCGATGTGTGCCACAGTGACTGGGACTGCACGCTCGAGCCTGAGCCTGGAGAGGTGCTGGCCATTCGCATGGGCTTGCGCCTGGTACGCGGCCTTGCCGAGGGCGATGCCAGGCGCCTGGAGCAGGCGAGGGCACAGCGGCCATGGCGCGATGTCGAAGACCTGTGCCTGCGTGCCGGGCTCGATTCGCGTGCCCGGGCCCAATTGGCCGATGCCGGTGCGCTGCGCGCCTTGGCCAGGGACCGGCACCAGGCGCGCTGGCAGGTGGCGGCGGTGCAGCCGCAGCTGCCTTTGTTCGCCGATATCGAAGCCTTGCCGGAACGTACCGTCGAACTGCCCGTCCCCAGTGTGGCAGAGGACCTGATGGCCGATTACCAGACCCTGGGTACCACGCTTGGGCCGCATCCCCTGACCTTGTTGCGCTCACGCCTGCGGGCCCTGGGCTGTCGCAGTTCGCGCGAGCTGCAAGATGTCGGGCATGGTGACAACATTGCCGTGGCAGGGCTGGTGGTGGGCCGCCAGCGGCCACAGACCGCCAGCGGCGTGACCTTCGTCACCCTGGAGGACGAGCACGGCATGGTCAATGTGGTGGTGTGGCGGGATCTTGCCGAGCGGCAGCGGCGGGCACTGGTGGGGGCGCAGTTGCTCAAGGTCAGCGGGCGGCTGGAGCAGGAGAATGGCGTGCGCCACCTGATAGCACGGCGGTTGGAGGATGTGAGCCCGTTGTTGCAAGGGCTGGATGTACGCAGCCGGGATTTCCATTGATCCCCGGCACCTCACGCAAAACCCTGATTTTTGCGCGGTCCCTGTAGGAGCGGCTTTAGCCGCGAACACCGGCGCAGCCGGTGCCATGCACCGCGCTGGATTCTTCGCGGCTAAAGCCGCTCCCACAGGGTACGAGGATTGCTTGCGAATTCAGTTATCTTCGTGTCAGTCGCTACACCATCGCCAACCGCTGCTTGCGCGTCGGTGCCGGGAACGCCCGGTCGATCGCCCGCAGGTCTTCGCCGGTCAGGGTCAGCGCACCCGCAGCGGCATTCAGCCGCACATGCTCGGGCGTCACGGCCTTGGGGATGGCTATCACCCCGTCATTGCGTGTCACCCACGCCAGGCTGACCTGGGCCACCGTGGCCCCATGGCGCTCAGCGATTTCCGCCAGCACCGGGTGCTGCAGCAGGCGCCCGGCCTGGGCCAGCGGGCAGTAGGCCATGATCGGCAGCGCACGCTTTTCGCACCAAGGCAACAGGTCGAACTCGATGCCACGCTGGGCCGGGTTGTACAGCACCTGGTTGGTGGCGCAATCGGGGTTGTGCAGTTCGCGCAGGTCGTCGACATCGAAATTGGAAACACCCCAGCGCTTGATCTTGCCTTGCTCGCGCAAGCGCTCGAACGCCTCGACGGTTTCTTCCAGTGGGTGCTGGCCGCGCCAGTGCAGCAGGTACAGGTCGATGCAGTCGGTGCCCAGGCGGGTGAGGCTGCGCTCGCAGGCGGCGGCCATGGCGCGCAGGCTGGCATTGTGCGGATACACCTTGCTGACCAGGAACACCTGGTCGCGGCGCCCGGCAATGGCCTGGCCAACCACTTCTTCCGCGCCACCTTCGGCATACATCTCGGCGGTATCGATCAGGCTCAGCCCAAGTTCGATACCCTGTTGCAGGGCCGCCACCTCGGCCGCCTTGCGAGCCGGATCTTCACCCATGTACCAGGTGCCCTGGCCGATGGCCGGAACGCTCGAACCTGCCAGTTTCACGTAACGCATGTCACCTCCGGGATGCGGGTATTGGAAAGCAGTACCTCGAGCAGCGCTTGCGCTGCCGTGGAAAGCTTGTGTTCGCTAAGAGCAATCACACCGATGCGGCGCTCGACCGTGGGCTCGACCAAGGGCACGCAGCGGGCGCCAAGCTCCTGCATCTGATTGATGCAAAGTGCCGGCACGGCACTGACCCCCAGCCCACTGGCGACCATGCGCCCGACGGTAGACAACTGATGGCTCTCGAAAGCCACCGCGAGTTTGCCGTGGCGGGCGGCCACGTTCTGCTCCATCAGCAGGCGCACCGCCGAAGGGCGTTGCAGGGCCACGAAGTCTTCGGCCAGCAACTGTGCCCAGCTGACCTGGGGCAGCTGCGCCAAGGGCGAATCGGCGGGCACCACGGCGACGAAACGGTCCATGTACAACGGGTGGAAATCCAGGCCATCGTTGTTGTCGGGTTCGAAGCCGATGCCCAGTTCGACGCGGCGATGGCGCACCAGTTCCTGCACCTGTTCGTTGATCACATCGTGCACCGTGACGTTGACCTTCGGGTAACGCTGGCGAAATACCTTCAGCGAGTGGGGCAGCAGGTTGCCGGCAAAGGCCGGCATGGCCGCCACCGAAACCCGGCCCAGTTGCAGGGTGAAACGCTGGCGCAGCATTTCTTCGGTGTCGTCCCAGTCGGCCAGCAGGCGCCGTGCCAGCGGCAGCAGCACCTCGCCCTCGGCAGTCAGGCTGACGCTGCGCGTGGTGCGGCTGAGCAGGGCGCCGCCAAGGTTTTCTTCCAGGGCCTTGATGGTCAGGCTCAGTGCCGGTTGCGAGACATGCAGGTGTTCACCGGCCTGGGCGAAGCTCTGGTATTTGGCCACAGCGACAAAGGCGCGCAGTTGCTTGACGTTCATGACAGGCCTGTTGGTTGTTTTGCAAAAGTTATCAATCGATGATGAAAACAAAATTAACAAATCAGTCGCTTGCGGTGAAGATGTCCCAACACGCTCACCGACAGCCTCGTCGGTTCAACAACTACAAAAGGCGGATCAGCATGGCCGGACTGGACAAGCGCGTTGCAACCTATGAACAGGCCCTCGAAGGCCTGACCGACAACATGACGGTACTGGCTGGTGGTTTCGGCCTGTGCGGTATCCCGGAAAACCTTATCAGCGAAATCAGGCGCCGTGGCGTCAAGGGCCTGACCGTGGTCTCCAACAACTGCGGTGTCGACGGCTTTGGCCTGGGCGTGCTGCTGGAAGACCGGCAGATCCGCAAGATGGTCGCTTCCTACGTGGGCGAGAACGCCGAGTTCGAACGCCAGCTGTTGAGCGGCGAGCTGGAAGTGGAGCTGACCCCGCAAGGCACTCTCGCCGAGAAAATGCGCGCCGGTGGCGCCGGCATCCCGGCCTTCTACACGGCCACCGGCTACGGCACCCCGGTTGCCGACGGCAAGGAAGTGCGCGAATTCAACGGCCGCAAGTACATCCTCGAAGAATCCATCACCGGCGACTTCGCCATCGTCAAGGGCTGGAAGGCCGACCACTACGGCAACGTGGTGTACCGCAACACCGCGCAAAACTTCAACCCGCTGGCGGCCACCGCCGGCAAGATCACCGTGGTCGAAGTGGAAGAGATCGTCGAACCTGGCGTGCTGCTGCCCAGCGAGATCCACACCCCGGGCATCTACGTGGACCGCGTCATCGTCGGCACCTTCGAAAAGCGTATCGAAAAGCGCACCGTCAAGGCCTGAGCGCCATCCACCAGAACAACAAAGAGATCCTGACCATGGCACTGACCCGCGAACAGATGGCGCAACGCGTCGCCCGTGAACTGAAGGACGGCTACTACGTAAACCTGGGCATCGGCATTCCGACCCTGGTGGCCAACTACGTACCCGCCGACATGGATGTGATGCTGCAATCGGAAAACGGCCTGCTCGGCATGGGCGAATTCCCCACCGAAGGCACCATCGATGCCGACATGATCAACGCCGGCAAGCAGACCGTCACCGCCCGCCGCGGTGCCTCGATCTTCGATTCGGCGCAGTCGTTCGCCATGATCCGTGGCGGCCATGTCGACCTGACGGTGCTCGGCGCTTTCGAAGTGGATGTGCAAGGCAACATCGCCTCGTGGATGATCCCGGGCAAGCTGGTGAAGGGCATGGGCGGCGCCATGGACCTGGTGGCCGGTGCCGAGAACATCATCGTCACCATGACCCACGCGTCCAAGGACGGCGAGTCCAAGCTGCTGCCGCAGTGCAGCCTGCCATTGACCGGTGCTGGCTGCATCCGCAAGGTGCTGACCGACCTGGCCTACCTGGAAATCGAAAACGGCGCCTTCATCCTGCGCGAGACCGCGCCTGGGGTGAGCATCGAGGAAATCATCGAGAAAACCGCCGGCAAGCTGATCGTGCCGGATGATGTGAAGGAAATGACCTTCTAACGCATCATGTGATCCTACCCTGTGGGAGCGGGCGTGCCCGCGAATGCTGCGGTGAATTTACCGACGCATTCGCGGGCACGCCCGCTCCCACAGGGTTTTTGCGTTGTCTGGCAATACTGCTTTACCTCATAAAACCAATAAAAGGAATTGAACTGTGGCCGCTGAAATCCAAGACAGCCGTTCCGCGCGCTTTGCCTTGCGCTGCTCCAACTGGGCCGAACGCTGGTTCCCCGATTCCTGGGTGTTTGCCGCCCTGGCAGTGCTGCTGGTGTGCATCGGCGCCCTGGCCATGGGCGCCAAGCCGACCGACACCGCCAAGGCCTTTGGCGATGGCTTCTGGAGCCTGATCCCCTTCACCATGCAGATGGCCTTCGTGGTCATCGGCGGCTATGTGGTGGCCAGCTCGCCGCCCGCTGCGCGCCTGATCGACCGCCTGGCGCGCATCCCCGGCAATGGCCGTTCGGCAGTGTGCTGGGTGGCGCTGATCTCGATGCTGGCATCGCTGCTCAACTGGGGCCTGTCGCTGGTGTTCGGCGGCCTGCTGGTGCGCGCCCTGGCCCGACGCACCGAACTGAAGATGGACTACCGCGCCGCCGGCGCCGCCGCCTACCTGGGCCTGGGCGCCGTGTGGGCGCTGGGCCTGTCTTCGTCGGCGGCGCAATTGCAGGCCAACCCGGCCAGCCTGCCACCGTCGATCCTGTCGATTACCGGGGTGATCCCGTTCACCGAGACCATCTTCCTCTGGCAGTCCGGCGTGATGCTGGCGGCATTGGTGGTGGTCTCGCTGGTGATCGCCTACGCCACGGCCCCGGGCCCGAACAGTGCGCGCAGCGCCCAGGACTGTGGGGTCGACCCCAGCTTCACCGCGCCACCGGCACCCCAGCGCACCCGCCCGGGCGAATGGCTTGAGCACAGCCCCATCCTGATCCTGCTGCTGGTGGCCCTGGCTGCCGGCTGGCTGTACCAGGAGTTCGCCACCAAGCCGGCGATTACCGCCATTTCCGGGCTGAACACCTACAACCTGTTGTTCATCATGCTCGGTGCCTTGCTGCACTGGCGCCCGCGCAGCTTCCTCGATGCGGTGGCGCGCGCGGTGCCGACCACCACCGGGGTGCTGATCCAGTTCCCGCTGTATGGTTCGATCGCTGCCATTCTCACCCAGGTGAAGGGCGTCGACGAGCAGACTTTGGCCCACCACATTTCACTGTTCTTCACCCAGATCGCCACGCATGACACCTATGCCGTGCTGATGGGCGTGTATTCGGCGGTGCTGGGCTTCTTCATCCCATCGGGTGGTGGCAAGTGGATCATCGAGGCCCCGTACGTGATGCTGGTGGCCAATGACCTGCAGTACCACCTGGGCTGGGCAGTGCAGATCTACAACGCCGCAGAAGCCTTGCCGAACCTGATCAACCCGTTCTACATGCTGCCGCTGCTGGGGGTACTGGGGCTCAAGGCACGCGACCTGATCGGCTTCTCGTTCGTGCAGTTGCTGGTGCACGTGCCGCTGGTGCTGGTGTTGCTGTGGGCATTGGGTACGACGTTGCAGTACCTGCCGCCGGTGATGCCGTAACCCTGGGCCTGCGCTGGCTTTTTGTAGGAGCGGCCTTGTGTCGCGATAGGGCCGCAAAGCGGCCCCAGGGTTTCAGCAATAGTGCACAAATTGCCGGGGCTGCTCTGCAGCCCTATCGCGACAAAAGGCCGCTC
>NZ_JBKGFP010000128.1:0-6945 GCF_046557535.1 Pseudomonas sp. S1(2024) | reverse complement strand
TCGCTACGGGCCTGCTCCCGGGAGTACGCGCTGCAGGCCCCATCCATGGGGCCTCAGCGCTTGACGGGCATCCATGCCCGTCACCTCCCTCCGCAGTCCCTTCGCTCGGCCTCCTGAAGTCGCAATCGGCGGCGCCTGAACTATCGCGCGCTTAGAAGCAAAAGCCGAAGCAAGAGCAAGAGCAAAGCAGTTCGCTGTGCTAGCGCGGCTTCAAGTCCAACCGGCGCAGATGGCAGGTCACTTCCTCGCGGTCGTGATACAGCTGCTTGCAAGCAATCGACACCTTGATCTTGCGCGCCTTGAAGGTCGCCTCCATGCGGTCGAGCAGCCGGCGTACTTCGGCATAGCGCTGTTTCATCGGCAGCTTCAGGTTGACCACAGCTTCACGGCACAACCCCTCGCCCAGCCAGGTCTCGATCAGCGAGGTGGTACGGGCCGGTTTCTCGACGATGTCGCACACCATCCAGTCCACCGGCTGCTTCGGTTGCCAAGTGAAACCATCGGCCATCAGGTGCTGAACCAACCCGGTGTCCATCAGGCTTTCGGCCATCGGCCCGTTGTCGATGGCGGTCACCAGCATGCCCCGGCGCACCAGCTGGTAGGTCCAGCCACCCGGCGAGGCCCCCAGGTCGACACCGGTCATGTCATCGCCCAGGCGCTGCTCCCACTGCTCGCGCGGGATGAACTGATGCCAGGCCTCTTCCAGCTTGAGGGTCGAGCGGCTGGGCGCCTCGCGGGGGAACTTCAGACGCGGGATGCCCATGGGCCACAGTGCACTGTTGTTGGCCTGGGCAACACCGGCAAATACCCGGCGGCCGCTGATGAAGGTGAGCAGCAGGCGTGGGCGGCTGGCATCGTCGACCAGGCGGCCGGCCTTTTCCAAAGCCTTGCGCAGCGGCACCTCGAACTTGCGGCAGAAGGTGGACAGTTCCTTGCCTTCGTTACTGTCCAGCACCTCCAGCCACAGGCTGCCGAACACCGGGAACCCGGCCAGATGCGCCAGCAGCACACTGATACGGTCGCTTTCCGGCAGTTCGACATAACCGCCACGAGCCCACTGCCGCGGGAAAATCAGCTGGTTGAAGCGCAGCTCCCCCATCAAGCGCTCGGCACCGCCCTCCTCGCTACAGACAAACTCGGCACTGGCACTCTGCGGCTTGCCTTTGGCATAGCCGGCAACGCCCAGGCGGGCGGCATGTTCGCTGATTTCGGCGCACACCTCACCCTCGAAACCGGGCCGGCAATGCATGAACAGGGTATTCATCTCTCACTCCACTACGGCTGGCGCGCCACAGGCGCCGGCAGGGCGGCGATGATAAAGGAAGATCGGAACCTGCGACACGCCCCGCCGGTCCAGAAAAGGGTCAGTTGACGCAAAGCGGTCTAACCTGACCTTTCAGCCAGGTCCGTGCCGTGCGGATCGATACACAGCGGTGCCACAGGCATATCTTGCCAGGCACCTGCGCAGAAGGAGTTGGCAATGCCCTCGCTCGATAGCCTGAATACCCTCAAATCCCTCAAGGTCGGCGACCAGACCTACCACTACTTCAGCCTCACCGAGGCCGCCCGCCTACTGGGCGACCTGCAGCGCCTGCCCATGTCGCTGAAGGTACTGCTGGAAAACCTGCTGCGCTGGGAGGACGGCAAGACCGTCACCGGCGACGACCTGCGCGCCCTCGCCCAATGGCTGGGCGAGCGACGCTCCGACCGCGAGATCCAGTACCGCCCGGCGCGGGTGCTGATGCAGGACTTTACCGGTGTGCCGGCCGTGGTCGACCTGGCCGCCATGCGCGCTGCCATGGCCAAGGCCGGCGGCGACCCGCAGAGGATCAACCCGCTTTCACCCGTGGACCTGGTGATCGACCATTCGGTGATGGTCGACCGCTACGGCACGCCGCAGGCCTTCAGCGAGAACGTCGACATCGAAATGCAGCGCAACGGCGAGCGCTATGCCTTCCTGCGCTGGGGCCAGAGCGCCTTTGACAACTTCCGCGTGGTACCGCCGGGTACTGGTATTTGCCACCAGGTCAACCTCGAATACCTCGGCCGCACCGTCTGGACCCGTGAGGCCGATGGCCGAACCTACGCCTTCCCCGACACCCTGGTCGGTACCGATTCGCATACCACCATGATCAACGGCCTCGGCGTGCTCGGCTGGGGCGTGGGCGGGATCGAAGCGGAGGCGGCCATGCTCGGCCAGCCGGTGTCGATGCTGATCCCTGAAGTGATCGGCTTCAAGCTGACCGGCAAGCTGCGCGAAGGCATCACCGCCACCGACCTGGTGCTGACGGTGACGCAGATGCTGCGCAAGAAGGGCGTGGTGGGCAAGTTCGTCGAGTTCTACGGCGACGGCCTGGCAGAGCTGCCCTTGGCCGACCGGGCAACTATCGCCAACATGGCCCCGGAATACGGTGCCACCTGCGGCTTCTTCCCCGTCGACCAGGTGACCCTGGACTACCTGCGCCTGTCCGGCCGCCCCGAGGCGACGGTGCAACTGGTCGAGCAGTACTGCAAAGCCCAGGGCTTGTGGCGGCAGCCGGGCCAGGAGCCACTGTTCAGCGACAGCCTGGCGCTGGACATGCAAGAGGTCGAGGCCAGCCTGGCCGGGCCCAAGCGGCCGCAGGACCGGGTAGCCCTGGGCCAGGTCAGCCAGGCCTTCGACCACTTCATCGAACTGCAACCCAAACCGCTGGCCAAAGAGGTCAGCCGCCTGGAAAGCGAAGGTGGCGGCGGCGTGGCGGTGGGCAACGCCGACCAGGCTGGGGAGATCGACTACAGCCATCAAGGCCAGACCCACACCCTGCGCGATGGCGCCGTGGTGATTGCCGCGATCACCTCGTGTACCAACACCTCGAACCCCAGTGTGATGATGGCCGCCGGGCTGGTGGCGAAAAAGGCCCTGGAGAAAGGCCTGCAACGCAAACCCTGGGTCAAGAGTTCGCTGGCGCCGGGCTCCAAGGTGGTCACCGACTACTTCAAGGCCGCCGGGCTAACCACCTATCTGGACCAATTGGGGTTCGATCTGGTCGGCTATGGCTGCACAACCTGCATCGGCAACTCCGGCCCGCTGGATGAAGCAATCGAAAAAGCCATCGGCAGCGCCGACCTCACGGTGGCTTCTGTGTTGTCGGGTAACCGCAACTTCGAAGGCCGTGTGCATCCGCTGGTCAAGACCAACTGGCTGGCCTCGCCGCCACTGGTGGTGGCCTATGCCCTGGCCGGCAGCGTACGCCTGGACCTGACCCGCGACCCTCTGGGCACCGGCAAGGATGGCCAACCGGTGTACCTGCGCGACATCTGGCCCAGCCAGCAGGAAATTGCCGCTGCCGTGGCCAAGGTAGACACGGCGATGTTCCACAAGGAATACGCCGAAGTGTTCGCCGGCGATGCACAGTGGCAGGCCATCGAGGTACCGCAGGCGGCCACCTACGTGTGGCAGGCCGATTCTACCTATATCCAGCATCCGCCGTTCTTCGACGACATCGGCGGGCCACCCCCGCAGGTCACCGACATCCAGGGTGCGCGGATCCTGGCGCTGCTGGGTGACTCGGTGACCACCGACCACATTTCCCCGGCCGGCAACATCAAGGCCGACAGCCCGGCCGGGCGCTATCTGCGTGAGCAGGGCGTGGAGCCCCACGACTTCAACTCCTACGGCTCACGGCGTGGCAACCATGAAGTGATGATGCGCGGCACCTTCGCCAACATCCGCATCCGCAACGAAATGCTGGCGGGCGAAGAAGGTGGCAACACCCTGCACGTGCCCAGTGGCGAGAAGCTGTCGATCTACGACGCGGCCATGCGCTACCAGCAGGAAGGCACGCCGCTGGTGGTGATCGCCGGCCAGGAATACGGCACCGGCTCGAGCCGCGACTGGGCCGCCAAAGGCACCAACCTGCTGGGGGTCAAAGCGGTACTGGCGGAAAGCTTCGAGCGCATTCACCGCTCCAACCTGGTAGGCATGGGCGTACTGCCGCTGCAATTCAAGGCCGGGCACAACCGCAAGCAACTGGGACTGACCGGCAAGGAGAAGATCGATGTGCTGGGCTTGAACGGTACACAGATCCGCCCGGGCATGAGCTTGCCCTTGCGCATCACCCGCGAGGATGGGCAGCACGAGCAGATCGAGGTGCTGTGCCGGATCGATACCGTGAATGAAGTGGAGTACTTCAAGGCAGGGGGGATATTGCATTATGTGTTGCGCCAGCTGATTGCTGGTTGAGGCGCGTATGCTTGGGGCTGCCGTGCACGCCGATCGCCTGTAGGAGCGGCCCGTTTCCGTTTACCCGAAAAGGACCACTCGTGCCTCGCTTCAACCTGATCGCACTTTTACTCCTGGCGCTCGGCTACACCCTCGCCCTGAGCTATGGCAACCTCGGCATCACCACCCTGCCCACCTTTCTCGCCCTGCTTGCCAGCGCCCTGCTCGCTCGCCGCCCCCAGCGCTGGCAACAAGCCCTCGGCCACACGTTGTTCATCCTCTCGGCCATCGCCCTGGCATTGCACTGGCTGCCCGGCTTCAACGCTGCCAAGGTCATCGACGGCGTTGTCTTCAGCCCTGGCGCCCTGCCCTTCACGATGTACCTGAACCTGGACAAACCGCTGATCGGCGCCTGGCTGCTGCTGGCCTGCCCTTGGCTGTTCCTGTGGCGCAGCCAAGGCCTGGCGACCAGCCTGCTGTACGCCCTGCCCCTGACCCTGCTCGCCTGCCTGGGCAGCGCCTGGGCAATGGGCATGCTGGCCTGGGCCCCGAAATGGCCCGACCAAGCCTGGCTCTGGCTGCTGAACAACCTGCTGCTGGTAAGCCTGACCGAAGAGCTGTTGTTCCGCGGCTACATCCAGGCCGGCCTGCAACGGCTGCTGCGCCACCAAGGGCTGGCATTGTTCGCCGCCGCCTTGCTGTTCGGCCTGGCCCACCTGGGGGCCGGCTGGCAATGGGTATACCTGGCCACCCTTGCCGGTATCGGCTACGGCCTGGCGTACCGCTGGGGCGGCGTGGCGGCTGCGGTGCTCTGCCATTTTGGCCTGAACCTGGTGCATTTCACCCTGTTCAGCTATCCGATGCTGGCTCTTGGCTAGCCATTCGGTCATCATTCGACTTATCCGTCATTAAACAGCGGTAAAAACGAAATAATGACGCTAAATTACTTGAACGTGCTCGTTGGCTAACCCAGACCTAAAGTGATGGACTGCTGCCACAGGTCAAGCACATTAATTATTCATTCAATAAAACCAGCGGCTTGCCGATACCAGTCGAAAGCCCTGCGGACTATCAACCCATGCGTAACAACCAGCCGATTACCCAGAGAGAACGGACTTTCCCTGCCCAGCAGCGGTTGATCTCCACCACCAATGCCAAAGGTGTGATCACTTACTGCAACGATGCCTTCATCGAGATCAGTGGTTTCACCCGCGAAGAACTGACCGGTGCCCCGCACAACCTGGTGCGCCACCCTGACGTGCCGCCAGCGGTGTTTGCTCACATGTGGCAAACCCTCAAGCAGGGCCAGCCGTGGATGGGCATCGTCAAGAACCGCTGCAAGTCCGGCGATCATTACTGGGTCAACGCCTATGTCACGCCGATCTTCGACAACAACCAGGTGGTCGGCTTCGAATCGGTGCGGGTCAAGCCCACCGCCGAGCAGGTCCGCCGCGCCGAGGCGCTGTACCAGCGCATCAACCAGGGCAAGCCGCCGGTACCGCGCCGGGACAAGTGGCTACCGGTGCTGCAGGACTGGTTGCCGTTCATCCTGATCAGCCAGGTGGGCTTCCTGATCGGCAACTGGCTGGGCCATTCCTGGGGCTTCGCCCTGGCTGCCGGGCTTTCCGTACCGCTGGGCCTGCTGGGCCTGAGCTGGCAGCAGCGCGGCCTCAAGCGCCTGCTGCGCCTGGCCGAGCAAACCACCTCCGACCCGCTGATCGCGCAGATGTACACCGACAGCCGGGGCGTGCAGGCGCGCCTGGAAATGGCCATGCTCAGCCAGGACGCGCGCATGAAAACCTGCCTGACCCGCCTGCAGGACAGCGCCGAACACCTCAGCGAACAGGCGCGCCAGTCTGACGCGCTTGCGCACAAGAGCTCTTCGGGCCTGGAGCGCCAACGGGTGGAGACCGAGCAGGTTGCCGCTGCAGTCAACCAGATGGCCGCCACCACCCAGGAAGTGGCCAACCACGTGCAGCGCACCGCCGATGCCACCCAGGAAGCCAACCGCCTGACCAGCCAGGGCCGTCAGATTGCCGGTGAAACCCGCGAGGCCATCGAGCGCCTGTCGGCGGCGGTGGGCGAAACCGGCCAGACGGTGACGCAACTGGCCAAGGACAGCGACGAGATTGGTGGCGTGGTCGATGTGATCAAGGGCATCGCCGACCAGACCAACCTGCTGGCGCTGAACGCGGCCATCGAAGCGGCACGTGCCGGTGAAATGGGCCGAGGCTTTGCCGTGGTGGCCGACGAAGTGCGCCAGCTGGCCCAGCGCACTGCCGAATCCACCGGGCAGATCCACGGCCTGATCGCCAAGCTGCAACAAACCGCCAGCAATGCCGTACTGACCATGGAAACCGGCCATCGCCAGGCGCAGGAAGGCGTCGACCGTGTGATGCAGGCCGACGAGGCGCTGGTGGGTATCAGTGAAGCGGTGGCCAACATCACCGACATGGCCACCCAGATTGCTGCAGCGACCGAAGAGCAGACTGCAGTGGCTGACGAGATCAGCCGCAACATCAGCACCATCGCCGACCTGGCCGACCAGACTGCCGAACAGGCCCAGCACTCGGCGCTGCTCAGCGAAGAGCTGACCAGTACGGCGGGTACCCAGTACTCGCTGGTGGAGCGGTTCAACCGCTAGGGCCCTGTAGGAGCGGCCTTGTGTCGCGATGGGCCGCGAAGCGGCCCCTGGAGTTCAGCGGTGATGCAAAAAATGCCGGGGCCGCTTCGCGGCCCATCGC
>NZ_JBKGFP010000127.1:0-13032 GCF_046557535.1 Pseudomonas sp. S1(2024) | reverse complement strand
TTCCGTTGCCTGGTCATGCCCCTCCTCTTCTCCTCCCCCCCCTCCCCCCCACCCCCCCCCCCCCCCCCCCCCCCCCCCCCCCCCCCCCCCCCCCCCCCCCCCCCCCCCGCTCCTACAACGACCCCGTCCAGACTACCAATCCAGCTGCAAACAGCTCTCGAAGTAGCGTTCTTCCCCGCTCAACGGGTCTGCAAAGCGCAGGCTCTGCGCCAGCAACTTCAGCGGCCGCTGGTAGTCGTCCTCGTCGTTGAGAAGCTGCGGATAGAATGGGTCATTGCAGATCCCCGCCCCCAGCGCTGCCATGTGCACGCGCAACTGATGGGTCTTGCCAGTTACCGGCGACAGCCCGTAACGCCATAGCTCGCCATTCTTCTCCAGCACTTCGGCCAGGGTTTCGCTGTTGGCCTCCCCCTCTACCTCGTGCATGCGGAAAAACGGCTCGCCATGTACCAGGCGACTTTTGTGCACCAGCGGGAAATCGTGCTGCGGCATGGCCGCCGCAATTGCCTGGTAGCGCTTGTCGATGCGTCGTTCGGGGAACAGCCGCTGGTAGGCACTGCGGCTCTGCGGGTTGGCGGAAAACAGCACAAGCCCGGCGGTATGCCGGTCGATACGGTGCAACGGCACCAGATGCGGGTTGCCCAGGCGGCGGATCAGACGGCGCAGCAAGGTCTGTTCGACGTATTCACCAGTCGGCGTCACAGGCAGGAAATGCGGCTTGTCGGCTACTACCAAGTGCTCATCCACATGCAGTATGGCCTCCTGCACCGGGATCGGCCGCTCGTTCGGCACCTCACGGAAGTAGTGCAATCGCATACCGCGCTTGTAAGGCAGTTCGGCAGAAACCGCCCGCCCTTCGGCATCAAGCACCCGGCCACGGGCAAAACGATCGAGCCACTGGGCGCGGTCGATGGCCTTGAAATGGTCACACAGGCAGTCGAGCACCGTCGCCCAGTTACCGGGGGGCAGGCACACCGTGCTGGCTTGCTGGCGGGCGGGGTCGAAAGGCGTGGTCATGGCAGGGCTCGAAACGTTCACGGCCGCGCATTATCCCCCAAGCCCGCGCCCTCAACCAGCCTGGGCAATGGCCTCGCAGCGATCCTTCAGCCAGCGCAACACCTGCACCGGCTCCCAGCGCCCAGGGTCGTAGAGGGCATACAGCAACCCCTGATACCCCACCACATCCAGCCCGCGGTGATAGCCGGCACGCTGGAACAGGGCCTCGATCTCGGCGAAGCAGGTATTGAAGTGGACCTTGCCGAACGGCGTGCGGTCGTCGGTCACCAGGCCTTCGAGGCGCAGTTCCAGAACAGCGTCGGCCACCCGCTCGACGGGCATGCGGTTGACGCTGTACTTGAGTTGCTCGACATTGAGCATGGCTTCACCTCGACACTGTATTTATATACAGCATACGAATATCCCCTTGCCGCCGTCAATGCGCTTCATTGCAGGCCCGGCAGATAGCCGGTGCCTTTACGGATGGTCAACACCTGGCGCCGAGGGGCGCCGCGCGACACGGCCAGGTGCACCCAGTCATCGAATTCGAGGATCAGCTGGTCGAAGGGGATGGTGCTTTCGCTGATCCGTCGCACAACCTCGCGCGGGGTCACTTCAATCACCGTGAAATCAGCCGCCAGCCCCTGCAGATGCTTGCTCGTCAGCGTCCCGCCAATGCGCTGATTGACTGCGGGGCTGCGATAGCCACTGCTGACGATGACCGGTGCGCCGAACAGCGCGCGCACCTGCTCCAGTGCATTGCACAGCAACTGCAGGTTGGCACGCGCCTCGGCTGGAGGATTGTTGTCGAGCCCTTCCCTGGCGGCGAGCTGCGAAACAGTCATTTCATCGAGGGTGAAATGGGGGGTAATGCGCATGGCTGGATTCCTGATGACCGGTGAAGGATGCCGGCCTCAACGTGCCGGCAGCGGATCATCACAACGCTGCACACCGCATGGAGCAGGGACAGACCTCCCCTGGCGCAATTACTGCGCGAGAAACGCCACCACCTGTTCGGCATCGAACGGCCAGTGCAGCTCGGCGCCGTTGTCACAACGGCGCAGCACCGGAATGATCAGGCCATAGCGTTCGAACAGAGTTTCGTTCTCGGCAATGTCGACCAGTTCCACCAGCAGGCCATGATCGACGAAGGGCATCAGCACGGCCTCGGCCACTTCACACAGGTGGCAGCCGAGGGTGCCGAACAGTTGGCATTCAGGCAGCATGGGGCAAGTCCGCTTTGGCAGGGAGAAACCTATTCTAGGTCCGTCCTGCCCACAGTGCACCTGACCTGGCTCAATCCTGGCTGGTGGCGCCGATACGGTGTAGCGACAGGTCCGCGCCCTGGAACTCCTGCTCATGGCTCAAGCGCAGCCCATGCAGCGCGCGGATTGCACCATACACGGCAAAACCGCCGGCCAATGCCACCACCACGCCCATCAGGCTGCCCAGCAATTGGCTGACCAGGCTGACACCGCCCATGCCACCCAGCACCTCCTGGCCGAAGATGCCGCAGGCCATGCCACCCCATACGCCGCACAGGCCATGCAACGGCCACACACCCAGCACATCGTCGATCTTCCAGCGGTTTTGCGCCGCGGTAAAGGTCCAGACGAACAGCGCCCCCGCCACCAGGCCGGTGGCCAGCGCACCAATCGGGTGCATCAGGTCGGAACCGGCACAAACCGCTACCAGCCCGGCCAGCGGCCCGTTATGCAGGAAGCCCGGGTCGTTACGCCCGGCCAGCAAGGCCGACAGGGTGCCACCGACCATGGCCATCAGCGAGTTGATCGCCACCAGGCCGCTGACACCTTGCAGGGTCTGGGCACTCATGACGTTGAAGCCGAACCAGCCGATGATCAGGATCCACGACCCCAATGCCAAAAAGGGAATGCTCGACGGGGCAAACGCCACCAACCGGCCATCGCGGTAGCGCCCACGGCGCGCGCCCAGCAGCAACACCGCCGCCAGCGCCAGCCAGCCGCCCATGGCATGCACCACCACCGAGCCGGCAAAATCATGGAACGGCGCGCCGAAGCGTGCCTGCAACCAGGCCTGGACGCCCAGGTTGCCGTTCCACACCACGCCCTCGAAGAACGGGTAGATGAACGCTACGATCAACGCCGTGGCACACAGTTGCGGCACAAATCGCGCCCGCTCCGCGATGCCCCCGGAGATGATTGCCGGGATCGCCGCAGCGAAGGTCAGCAGGAAGAAGCACTTGACCAGCGCATAGCCATGGTCGGCAGCCAGCGCTGCCGCCGGCTGGAAGAAGCTGACCCCGTAGGCGATCCAGTAGCCGATGAAGAAGTACACCAATGCCGAAATAGCGAAGTCGCTGAGAATCTTCGACAAGGCGTTGACCTGGTTCTTGTGGCGTACAGTGCCCACTTCGAGAAACGCGAAGCCGGCATGCATGGCCAGCACCAGGATGGCGCCCATGAGAATGAACAGGGTGTTTGAACCGTGGACCAGAGAGTCCATCGCGCTGTGCATGTTTTCCATGAAATAGGCAGACCTGCTGAAAAAGGCACCAGGACAGTTCAAGAACCTGCATCCCTGCACCGAATCGGTGCCAGCTCCCTGCCCCGTTTCGGTGAACCGGGCGGAGCCTGCTTGGTTTTTTCTTGGGTTTGTCGTGGATTGAGTTAAGGTTTATCGGTATCCGCTGCGCTGACGCCCTGAATCGGCGCAATACCCGCCCAGGGCGCCCCGCAACGTGGCAAAGCCTTAGCAAGGCCCATACCAGCGCCGGTACTTGAACCTTCCGCGCGTGCTATTACTCGAACTACCAACACTCATCGACAGGGAGATAACCATGGCCAGCAAATCGGCAAAGACTGCACAAGAGATATTGATGGCTGACTTCCAGGCACTGGTCCGCGACACCGAGAAGCTGCTGGCCGACACTGCCAACCTGGCAGGCGACCAGGCTGACGAGTTGCGTGAACAGATCCACGACCGCCTGACCCAGGCCCGCGAAACCCTGCAACTGACCCAGGACTCGGTGCGGGAACGCGGCCAGGCAGCATTGAGCAGTGCCGAACAGTACGTGCAGGAAAAACCGTGGCAGGCGATCGGCATTGCCGCTGGCGTCGGCCTGTTGATCGGCCTGCTGGCCAACCGGCGCTGAGGGGTTTCCATGGAGAACGACGCCAACGGCGCCAGCGCCTCGGGCAAGCGCCTGGGGGCGGCTGCCCTGGGGCTGCTGCACAGCCACATCGAACTGTTCGGCATCGAATTGCAGGAGCAGAAGGGCCGCACCTTGAGCCTGCTGCTGTTCGCCGGCCTCGCCCTGGTATTCGCCCTGCTTCTGCTGACGGCGTTGTCCGGGCTGTTGCTGGTGCTGCTGTGGGATAGCTATCGCCTGGCCGGCATCATTGGCCTGTGCGTGTTCTACGGCATAGCCGCGCTGTATTGCGGCTTGCGCCTGAAGGCCGCGGTGTTCGACGAGTCGTCGCCCTTCGGCGCCACCCTCGAGGAACTTGCCAAGGACCGGGAGCGCCTGTTGCCATGAGCCTGCCAGAACTGCCAAACACCCGTAACCCGCGGGAACTGCGCAAGGCGCTGCTGCGCCTGCGCATGGAAATGCACCGCCAGGAAATCCGCCACGAATCCGCGCAGTTGCTTGAGCCACTGCGCCGCGTGCGCGGCATGGGCAGCTCACTGCACGACGGGCTGGGCATCAAGCATGCGCCGCTTTGGGGGATTGGCGCAGTGGTGGCGCTGGGCTTCCTCACCGGCAAGGGCGTGCGCAGCGGCAACCTGACGCGGCTGTTGCGCCTGGGCACCAGCCTGCTGCCGTTGCTGCGCCTGTACCTGCAAGGCAGCCGCCGCCCCTGAGCGTTTTCCGTCGACTGCACCGGTCCTATCGCCGGCAAGCCGGCTCCCACCTCGATAGCATCGGCCTCCAGCCATGTGCAATCCCTGTGGGAGCCGGCTTGCCGGCAATAGGGCCATTACAGGCTTACCCCTTGCGCTGCCCTTCCGGACACCGGAAGCTATACCCCTCGATCCACAGGAGACCGCGCCTTGGACTGGCACACCCTGCTCACCCGCGAACGCCTGGGCAAAGCCCTGTACAGCGCCGATGAACTCGGGCGCAGCCCCTTCCACAAAGACCACGACCGCATCATCTTCTCCGGTGCCTTTCGCCGCCTCGGGCGCAAGACCCAGGTGCACCCGGTTTCGAGCAACGACCATATCCATACACGCCTGACCCACTCGCTGGAAGTCAGCTGCGTCGGCCGCTCGCTGGGCATGCGCGTCGGCGAAACCCTGCGCGACAGCCTGCCGGACTGGTGCGCCCCCAGCGACCTGGGGATGATCGTGCAGTCGGCCTGCCTGGCCCATGACATCGGCAACCCACCGTTCGGCCACTCTGGCGAAGACGCCATCCGGCACTGGTTCCAGCAGGCCGCCGGACGTGGCTGGCTGGACGACATGAGCGACGACGAGCGCGCCGACTTCCTCAACTTCGAAGGTAACGCCCAAGGCTTTCGCGTACTCACCCAGCTGGAGTACCACCAGTTCGACGGCGGTACCCGGCTGACCTATGCCACCCTCGGCACTTACCTGAAGTACCCGTGGAGCGCACGCCACGCCGACGCTCTGGGCTACAAGAAGCACAAGTTCGGCAGTTACCAGAGCGAACTGCCGCTGCTCGAGCAGATCGCCCGCAAGCTCGGCCTGCCGCAACTGGAACACCAGCGCTGGGCGCGCCACCCGCTGGTCTACCTGATGGAGGCTGCAGATGACATCTGCTACGCGCTGATCGACCTGGAAGACGGCCTGGAAATGGAGCTGCTGCAATACGCCGAAGTCGAAGCACTGCTGCTCGATCTGGTCGGCGATGACCTGCCGGAAACCTACCGTCAGCTCGGCCCTGGCGATTCCCGGCGGCGCAAGCTGGCGATCCTGCGCGGCAAGGCCATCGAGCACCTGACCAACGCTGCCGCCCGCGCCTTCGTCGAGCAGCAGCAAGCCTTGCTGGCCGGCCAGCTGGCGGGCGACCTGGTCGAACACATGCACGGCCCGGCCAAGCGCTGCGTGCTGCAGGCCAAGGACATGGCACGCAACAAGATCTTCCAGGACAAGCGCAAGACCCTGCACGAGATCGGCGCCTACACCACGCTGGAAATCTTGCTGAACACCTTCTGCGGGGCCGCCCTCGAGCAGCACGGTGGACGCACGCCCTCGTTCAAGAGTCGCCGGGTACTGGACCTGATCGGCAACAATGCCCCCGACCCACACGGCTCGCTGCACAGCGCCTTCCTGCGCATGATCGACTTCATCGCGGGGATGACCGACAGCTATGCCAGTGAAATGGCCCGGGAAATGACCGGGCGCTCCAGCCCGACCTGAGCCCTGCCGGTGCAGCCCGGACATCGCCCGTAGCTGCACCGCACATTGTGGGAAACTTCCTACATATACTGGCGGCAAGTTAAACGGCACGAATAAAAGTAAATGAAAAGTTACCAATCACGCTTTGACAATGAATTAAACGCGCTTATTTCGTAGCCCGAATTGTTTTATCTTGTAAGCCATTTCCCATATAGGGCTAATAGCCCTTCCTCGCATGCCCGATGACTTTCAACTGCGATAAGGTGCCGCCTGTCACCCTCAATCGCCCGCAGGGAAGTTGAACATGCATTCCATATTTATCGTCGACGACCATCCCGTCATCCGCCTGGCCGTTCGTATGTTGCTGGAAAACCAGAATTACAAGGTTGTCGGCGAGTCGGACAACGGCGTGGACGCCATGCAGATGATTCGCGAAGCCGCCCCAGACCTGGTCATCCTCGACATCAGCATCCCCAAACTGGACGGGCTGGAGGTGCTTGCCCGGTTCCAGGCCATGGCCTTGCCCCTGAAAGTACTGGTACTGACCGCGCAATCTCCCGCATTGTTTGCCGTACGCTGCATGCACTCGGGTGCCGCAGGCTATGTGTGCAAGCAGGAGGACCTGAGCGAACTGCTCAGTGCAGTAAAGGCCGTGCTGGCTGGCTACAACTATTTCCCCAGCCAGGCAATCAAGCATAACCAGGCGGTAGATGCCGACCTGCAACTTTTCCGTCAGGTTAATGACCGCGAACTGATGGTGCTGCAACTATTCGCCCAGGGCCGCAGCAACAAGGAAATTGCCAAGGGCATGTTCCTCAGCAGCAAGACCGTCAGTACCTACAAGAAGCGCCTCATGCACAAACTTCAGGTCAATACGCTGGTCGATCTGATTGAAATGGCCAAACGCAACGCGCTGGTCTGAGGGTAGTCATGGCGCACAGTATCGCTCGCCTACTGCTCACCCTGCTCCTGTTCAGCGGCGTGGCACAGGCTACCCATCACGAGGCTTCATCCTATACCTTGCTGGCACGCTCATCGGCCAGGCCGGCATTACCAACGCTCACGGACGCACAACGGCAATGGCTCGAAGGCCGTCAGGAACTGGTGCTGGGTACCTCGGCACCAGACTACCCGCCGTTCGACATCACCAGTGGGGGCCGCGACTACCAGGGCCTTACCGCCGAGTACGCAAGCCTGATCGGCAAGGCCCTGCAGTTGCCCGTGCGGGTGCTGCGCTTTTCCAGCCGGCAAGCGGCGGTCGAGGCGCTCCGGCAGGGCGATATCGACCTCCTTGGCAGCTCCAACGGCTACGAAGCGGCCAGCGATGGCCTGGCCCTGTCGCACCCCTATGCCATCGACCAACCGGTGCTGGTAACGCGCGAGGACGAAAGCCGGGCGCTGGACACGGGCCTGGGCGGCATGCGCCTGGGCATGCTCTACCATTACCTGCCCCGGCAGGAGGTGAACAGCGCCTACCCCAAGGCCGAGCTTCTGGCCTTCGGCTCGTCCAGCCAGGCCCTGAGTGCCGTGGCGTTCGGCCAGGCCGACGTGTTCATCGGTGATACCATTTCCACCCACTACCAGCTCAATCGCGGCCACCTGCCGCGTCTGCGCATGGCCAGTTTCGGCAAGCACGAGGCCATCGGCTTCGGTTTTGCCCTGCGCCGCGAGGACCGGGTCCTGATGGATCTGGTGAACGCCACCCTGGACAGACAGACCTCGGCCATACGCGCCAGCATCTTCAAGCGCTGGAGCGCTGGTAGCGACCTGCTGCTGACCGACCGCAAGCTGCAACTGACCGACACCGAAGAACAATGGCTGAAAGACCACCCGGTGATGCGCGTTGCAATCGATGACACCGCTGCACCGGTCTCCTATTTCGACGGCTCGGGGCATTTTCGCGGCATCACCGCCGACCTGCTCGAACTCCTTCGCCTGCGCACCGGCTTGCGTTTCGAAGTGCAGCGCGCCAGTGGCCTTGCCGACATGATTGCCCGCCTCAAGGATGGCCGCGCCGATGTCATTGCTGCACTGGCCAGCGGCGGGATGAACGAAGACGACCTGCAAATCAGCCAACCCTACCTGGAAAGCGCCTATGTGCTGGTCAGCCGCAAGGACAAACAACCCTTCACCTCGCTGGAACAGCTGCAGGGTCATCGCATCGCCATTACCCGCTACAGCGCCATGGACGCCATGCTGTCGCGGCACTATCCGCAAATCGGCTGGGTCGAGACCGAAAGCTCGTTCTATTCCATGGCGTTGCTCAACAGTGGTGCCGTCGATGCGGTGATCACCACCTTGATCGACGCCAACCACGCCCTGGCTGGCAATCCCGAACTGGTCATCCGGGCCACCGTCGGCAGCGAACCCGCCACCTTCGCCATGGCCACCAGCGCCCCGTCACAAGCGCTGGTGTCAATCCTCGACAAGGCACTGCTGAGCATCTCGCCGGAAGAACTGGGGGTCATCAACAACCGTTGGCGCGGCTTCAGCCTGCACGAGGATGGCAACGACCACGGCTACCGCCGGCTGGCGATACAGGTGGTACTGGGCACCGCCGTGCTGTTGCTGCTGGCCTTGTTGTGGAATGCCCGCCTGCGCCTGCAGATTCGCCAGCGGCAACGCGCCGAACGGGCGCTGAACGACCAGTTGGCGTTCATGCGCGCCCTCCTCAACGGCACGCCCCACCCCATGTACGTGCGTGATCGCGAGGGCCGACTGCAAAGCTGCAACTACAGCTACCTGGAAGCCGTGCAGGCCCGCTCCGAGGAGGTCATCGGCAAAAACCTGGAGGGGAGCCTGTTCGCCGATTACGAGCAGACCCGGCAGATCCACGCCGATTATCTGAAGGTGATGGCCGAAGGCTCGCCGCTGATCATGGACCGGCCACTTCGGATCCAGGGCCGGGAGATGACCATCTACCACTGGATTCTGCCGTACCGCGACTCACTGGGTGAGGTGCAGGGCATCATCGGTGGCTGGATCGACATCAGCGAGCGCCGCCATCTGGTCATGGAGCTGCGCCAGGCCAAGCAGCAGGCCGATGATGCGAACCGCGCCAAAAGCACGTTCCTGGCCACCATCAGCCACGAAATCCGCACCCCGATGAATGCCGTCATCGGCATGCTCGAGCTGGCAGTCAAGCGCGCCGACCAAGGCCGTGTAGACCGCTGTGCGCTGGAGCTGGCCCACCATTCGGCCAAGGACCTGCTGGGCCTGATCGGCGATATCCTCGACATTGTGCGCATCGAGTCCGGGCATTTGTCCCTCGCCCCGGAGGCCGTCGACCTGGCGGCCCTGGTCGAGTCGGTGGGGCGCATTTTCGAGGGCCAGGCCCGGCAGAAAGGCCTGGCCCTGGAGGTGATCATCGCACCGGCCGCCCGCTGCCATGCCCTGCTCGACCCCCTGCGTTTCAAGCAAGTCCTGTCCAACCTGGTAAGCAACGCCATCAAGTTCACCGAGCATGGCCAGGTGCGCATATGCGTCGGCCTGGTGGACGACGGCAGCACTACCCCCGCAGTTCTGGAGCTGGAAGTGCGCGACAGTGGCATCGGTATCCACGCCGACGACCTGCAGCGCCTGTTCAACCCGTTCATCCAGGCCAACCCGCATAGCCAGAGCGCCCGTGCAGGTACCGGGCTGGGCCTGGCCATCTGTCGCAACCTGTGCGAGATGATGGGCGGCAGCCTGACCATAAAGAGCCTGGAGGATGTCGGCACCCAGGTGCGCCTGAAGATGCCGCTGCAGCGGGTTGACGCAGCAGCGCAGCCGGCCCCGCTGATCGAAAACCTCGACGTGCCCGACCCACGGCTGAGCGTGCTGGTGATCGACGACCACCCGGCCAACCTGCAACTGATGGCACAGCAGCTTGGCTACCTGGGGCTTGAGCACACCAGCGCCCAAGACGGTCGCGAAGGCCTGGCTACCTGGCGGGCGGGCGACTTCGATGTGCTGGTGCTCGACTGCAACATGCCGCACATGAACGGTTACCAGCTGGCCACTGCCGTACGTACCGAGGAACGCCATGGCAAGCGGCAGCGCTGCACCATTCTCGGCTACACCGCCAACGCACAGCCGGAGGTACGCCGCAAGTGCCTGAGCGCCGGCATGGACGACTGCCTGCTCAAGCCCATCAGCCTGGGCACGCTCAGCCAGCGTCTTGCCAGTATCCGCCCACGCCGCCAGCAGAAACCGCGCCGCAAGCTCTACCACCTGGACGGCCTGGCCACGGTGGTCGGGCATGACCCGAATGATCGCCAGCGTTTCCTGCAGGCGTTGCAGCAGAGCCTGCAGGCCGACCTGGCCACCTTGATGGCATTGCATCCGCAGCATGACAGCGATGCCATTGCCGAACAGGCGCACAAGGTGCTCAGTGCCGCGCGGATGCTGGAAGCCCCCGAGCTGATGAAAGCCTGCGAAGCCCTCGAGGCAAGCGGCTTGCCTACCACCCAGTTACGCCTGCGGCGCCAGGCACTGGCGCGGCATATGTACCGGGTAGAACGTGCCCTGGCCAGGGAACTGGCCACAGGCACCTGCACACAGGCAGGCAGCCAGGCGTGTTAACTGGTAGACTGCGCGGCGTTATTACCTAAGAGGATTGTTTCATGGCCACAAACCGCTCCCGTCGTCTGCGCAAGAAGCTGTGTGTCGACGAGTTTCAGGAATTGGGCTTCGAGCTGAACCTGGAATTCAAGGAAGATCTGGATGACCAGGCAATCGATGCTTTCCTCGACGCGTTCCTGGCAGAAGCCATGGACGCCAATGGCCTGGACTATGTAGGCGGTGACGATTTCGGCCTGGTGTGCTCGGTCAAACGCGGCTCGGTCAGCGAAGAACAGCGTGCAGCCGTTGAAGCCTGGCTCAAAGGCCGTAGCGAACTGACCAAGATCGAGGTCAGCCCGCTGCTGGACGCCTGGTACCCGGAAAAGCCGATCAACAAGGCCGAGTAATACCGGCCCGGCTCGATCGCTGAAAAGGCCACCCTCAGGGGTGGCTTTTTTATTGGGGGTGCTTTTCCGTCGAACGTGGCGCATCGTCGCTGCGCTTGGGGCATAATGCGTATTCTTTCACCCTGGGGCCATCACTCCTTACAGCCCCAATGCCCTTTTCCCTCGCCGTAGGGTATTTATCGATCATGATCAAAACGCTTCGTCCCCTCGTTCTTGCCGGCCTGCTGTTGCCACTCGCCCTGCCCAGCCAGGCCGCCGCCGTCAACACCACGCTGCCTGCCAAGGTGCAGCAGGCCCTCAAGGCCAACAAGCTGCAGGATTCTGCCCTGTCGCTGGTGATGCTGCCGCTGGACGGCCCCGGCACACCGACCGTGTTCAATGCCGATGTCTCGGTCAACCCGGCCTCGACCATGAAACTGGTCACCACCTACGCCGCCCTCGAACTGCTCGGCCCGACCTTCCAGTGGAAAACCGAGTTCTACACCGACGGCACTCTGAGCAACGGTGTACTCAACGGTAACCTGTACCTCAAAGGTGGCGGCGACCCGAAACTGAACATGGAAAAGCTGTGGCTGCTGATGCGTGACCTGCGCGCCAATGGCGTGCGCACCATCACCGGCGACCTGGTGCTGGACCGCAGCCACTTCGTGCAGCCCAACCTGCCGCAGTTCAACGACGACGGTGGCGATGAGAACAAGCCGTTCCTGGTCAAGCCCGACTCGCTGCTGGTCAACCTCAAGGCCCTGCGTTTCGTGGCCCGCAACGATGGCGGCAAGGTCACCATCGCAGTCGAACCGCCGATTGCCAGCATCCGTATCGACAATCAGGTCAAGGCGGTGGCCTCCAAACAGTGCTCGGGTGATGTGCGTTACAACCCGGTGCAGCAGGCCGATGGCATCAGCGTAACGGTCAGTGGCCAGCTGGCTGACGGCTGCAACTCCCAGACCTATCTGTCGCTGCTCGACCACCAGACCTACGCCGCCGGTGCCGTGCGCGCGATCTGGAACGAGCTGGGTGGCAGCATCCAGGGTGGCGACCGCTTCGAGAACGTGCCCAAGGGCGCTCGCCTGCTGGCCCGTGCCTTCTCGCCAGACCTGGTGGAAGTGATCCGCGACATCAACAAGTACAGCAACAACACCATGGCCCAGCAGCTGTTCCTGAGCCTTGGCGCGCAGTTCCGCACCGATGCCGACGGTGACGACGCCCGCGCCGCCCAGCGCGTGGTGCGCCAGTGGCTGGCGAAGAAGGGCATTACCGCGCCGCACCTGGTGATGGAAAACGGTTCCGGCCTGTCGCGTGCCGAACGGGTCAGCACCCGGGAGATGGCCGCGATGCTGCAGGCTGCCTGGAAGAGCCCTTATGCTGCCGAGTTCATGAGCTCGATGCCGCTGGTGGGTATGGATGGCACCATGCGCAAGCGCCTGAAGCGTACCGCCATGACCGGCGAAGGGCACATCAAGACTGGCACGCTGAATACCGTGCGGGCAATTGCAGGCTTCAGCCGCGACAGCAACGGCCATACCTGGGCGGTGGCGGCGATCCTCAACGATCCGAAACCCTGGGGCGCCTCGCAGGTGCTCGACCAGGTGCTGCTGGACCTGTACCGCCAGCCGAAACTGGCCGGCAGCACTGCGGCCAACTGATAGGTATAGGCAGCCAGTACCGGCCTCTTCGCGGGCTTACCCGCTCCCACAGGTATTGCACCAAGTTCAATAACGGTGCAGTACCTGTGGGAGCGGGCAAG
>NZ_JBKGFP010000126.1:0-17853 GCF_046557535.1 Pseudomonas sp. S1(2024) | reverse complement strand
ATACCTGGGCGGTGGCGGCGATCCTCAACGATCCGAAACCCTGGGGCGCCTCGCAGGTGCTCGACCAGGTGCTGCTGGACCTGTACCGCCAGCCGAAACTGGCCGGCACCGACAACCAAAAACGATCAAGCCAACTCCCCCTCCACCCGGTCCCGCCCGGCCTGCTTGGCCGCATACACGCCTGCATCAGCCCGCAACAGCAAGGCATCGGCCCCTTCCCCCGGTCGCCAGCCCGCCACACCAAAACTCGCGGTCACCCTGCCCACGCCTTCCACCGGCACATTGCGCACCCCATGCCACAGTTCCAGCGCCAGCAGCCGCGCCTGCTCGGAATCGCTCCCCGGGCACAGCACCATGAATTCCTCGCCGCCCAACCGGCAGAAAACATCGGTACGGCGCAAACGCTGGCTGATACGCAGGCACAGGCTGCGCAGCACGCGATCGCCGACAGCATGGCCAAAATGGTCGTTGATGCGCTTGAAGTGATCGATATCGAGCATGATGACCGCCAGTGCCTGGCCATCGCGCTGGGCTCGTTCCAGCTCGAGCTTGAGCCGCTCCTGGAAGTAACGGCGATTATGGATGCCGGTCAGCGAATCGGTCACCGACAGCGCGCGCAACTCTTCCTCCACACCCTTGAGGTCGGAGATATCGGTCAGGTAGCCATGCCACAACGTGCAGCCCTGCTCGCCCACCTCCGGTGTCGCCTCGCCACGCACCCAACGCAGCCCGGCACGCGGCAGGCAGACCCGATATTCTTCACGCCAGGGCGACAGGTGTTCGGCCGAGTAACGCACCGAGCGGCGCACGCGCTCGAGGTCATCCGGGTGGATGCGCTCGAACACCGCCGTGGCATCCTCGCGCAATTGCTGCAGATCGACTTCGTAGATGTCGTACAGGCCCTTGCTGGCGTACGGAAAACAGGAATGGCCGTTGCCATCCAGGCGGTACTGGTAGATGCCGCCCGGCACCTCGGCACTGAGTTTTTCCAGAAGGCGGTCACGCGCCGCCAGCGCCTCATGCACCCGACGCCGTTCAGTGACATCGATGCAGATCGCCAGGTAACCGATCCATAACCCCTGTTCATCGAGCATGGCGGTGACCAGCATGTTGGCCACCAGTTGGCTGCCATCGGCGCGCAACAAGGTCCACTCCCCCGGCTCGGCACCATGCTCCTGCACTGTTTCGGCAAACATGGCCTGGCCACCTGCAATCGGCCGGCCGAAACGCAGGCTCAAGGCATGGGCACGCAGGCTCAACTCCTCGGGCAACACCAGGTCCTCCAGGCGCAGCTTGCCGATTGCCTCGCTGGCCGGGTAACCGAGCATGCGCTCGGCACCGGCGTTGAAGGTGCTGACCAAGCCCTTGAGGTTGGTGGCGATGATCGCCACCTGGGTTGCGGCATCCAGCACGCTGCGCAGCTGGTTATGGGTACCACGCAGTGACTGTTCGCTGACCCGCAGCTCGGCGGTACGCTGCTCTACCAGGGCCAAGGCGCGCTGGCGCTGGCTGAACAGGCTGTAGAGCAACACACTGAGCAGCAGGCTCAACAAGCCGCCCAGCAGGCTTACCGCCAGTACCGCGGAGGAGCGGTTGGCGCGCACGAAGGCCAGGCTCGGCCGGATACTCAGCTGGAAGTGGTGGTCAGCCAGGTGCAACAACTGGTTGATGGCCAGCGGCAGAGGTGCGACCGGGTTCTGTGAATCGAACATCACCTCGGGGCCATGCAGCCCGGTGGGGTCGACGATACGCACCACCAGGTTATCGTCTGCCGTAACCGGGCGCCCGTCACTGACCAGTTCACGCATGCTCAGCAGGGCCATCACATAGCCCATTGCCGCGCCGCGGGGGTTGGCATCGGAAAACACTGGCGCCACCATCAGCAGGCCACGCGCATCCGAGCTGGTATCGAACATGGGCAGTGGCTCGGACACCGCCATGCTGCCGGGCCCCAGCGCCCGCGCCAGTGCCGCCAAGGGCACTTCCTGGCCGGCGAGGTCCAGACCATAGGGCAGCCCGGGCAATTCACCCGACTGGGTATAGAGCACCGGGAAGTAATGGTCGCGCTGGGGGGATGGGTGCCACTGGCCTTGTTCATCCTGGTCGCGGATCACATAGCCCGGGCCGAAATGCACACTGGCCTGGCGCTCGAACTCGGCGCGTTGCGCGGCCTCGACACGCGGCGCCCAGGCGTAGGCCAGGGTCCGCTGCAGCAATGGCCGGGCGTAGCCGTCGAACTCGTGTGGGGTGATTTCGTTGGAAAAGCTGAAAAACCGCCGCAGCCCGTCCAGGCGCTGCTGCTGTTCGTCAAACCGCTCGGCGATACGGCTGAAACGCTCGCTGGCCAGCAGCTCGAAGCGCTGGCGCAGTTGCTGCTTGTAGAAGGTTTGCGTGGCTAACGCCAGGACGGCCGTCAACAGGCCACCTACGACCAGGGCGACCACGGCCACCGCCCAGGCGGACACTGCCTCTGTGCACAGGCCAAGCAACCGCGCACGCACGCCACCCTTTGACATACACCCATCTCGTCACGTCAGCGTCCTGCGGATTATCTTGCCCTGCCCTCAGTTATAGCTATTGGCCATTAGCCGCGCAATGTACCTCGTCGCCTCAACGAAGCTGCAGACGCCAGGCGCGATGGATACGGTTATTGCGCGCGAAGTCCGGGTCCAGGGTCTGGGCCGTGATCTCCTCCACCGCATAACGCGCCATAAGGTGCTCGTCCAACTGGAACTTGCGGAAGTTGTTGGAGAAATACAGCACGCCACCCGGCGCCAGGCGGGCCATGGCCAGGTCCAGCAGTTGCACGTGGTCACGCTGCACATCGAACACGCCTTCCATGCGCTTGGAGTTGGAGAAGGTCGGCGGGTCGATGAAGATCAGGTCATAGCTGTCGCGGTTGCCTTCCAGCCAGGCCATCACATCGCCTTGCTCCAGGCGGTTGCGCTCGGAGAAGCCATTGAGCGCCAGGTTGCGTCGCGCCCAGTCCAGGTAGGTTTTCGACAGGTCGACGCTGGTGGTGCTGCGCGCGCCGCCCTTGGCCGCGTGCACGGTGGCCGTAGCGGTGTAGCAGAACAGGTTGAGGAAGCGTTTGCCGGCTGCTTCGCGCTGGATGCGCATGCGCATCGGGCGATGGTCCAGGAACAGGCCCGTGTCGAGGTAGTCGGTAAGGTTGACCAGCAGCTTTACGCCGCCTTCGTTCACTTCCTGGAAGCGGCCTTCGGTCGCCTGGCGCTCGTACTGGCGCGTGCCGCTCTGCCGCTCGCGACGCTTGAGCACCACACGCTGCGGCGAAATGCCCAGGGCCTGCGGGATGGCGGCCAGCGCATCGAGCAGCCGTGCCTGGGCCTTGTCCGGGTCGACCGAACGTGGCGCGGCGTATTCCTGCACGTGCACCCAATCCTGGTACAAGTCGACCGCCAGGGCATATTCGGGCATGTCGGCATCGTACAGGCGGTAGCAATCGACCTGCTCGCGGCGGGCCCACTTGCCCAGTTGCTTGAGGTTTTTCTGCAGGCGGTTGGCGAACATCTGCGCCCCTTCCGACAGGCGCGCCGGCTCGCTGGCCGGTGCTGCCTGCTGGCGGGTTTCCGCGCCTTCAGGCTGCGCCTCGCGGCGCTCGCCGGTAACGAACTGGTCGGGCTGCACCTTGAACAGCAGCAGCTTGCACGGCAAGGCGCCGTTCCAGAACGCGTACTGCTTGTGGCTGCGAATACCCATGCGCTTGCCCAGCTGCGGCGCGCCGGTGAACACCGCCGCCTCCCAGCCCATGCAGGCCTGGCGCAGGCGCTCACCGAGGTTCTGGTAGAGGTACAGCAGGCTGGCTTCGTCACCCAGGCGCTCGCCATAGGGTGGGTTGCTGATGACCAGGCCCTTCTGGTTCTGGTCCGGGCGCGGTTCGAAGGTGCTGACTTCGCCCTGGTAGATCTTCACCCAGTCGCCCAGGCCGGCACGCTCGACGTTGTTGCGGCCTGGCTGGATCAACCGCGGGTCGGCCTCGTAACCACGGATCCACAGTGGTGGCTTGGCCAGGCCGGCCTGTGCCCGCGCCTGCGCCTCGTCATGCACCTTGCGCCACAATGCCGGTACGTGGCCGAGCCAGGCACTGAAGCCCCAGCGCTCACGCTTGAGGTTGGGCGCGATATCGGCGGCGATCATCGCCGCTTCGACCAGGAAGGTACCCACACCGCACATCGGGTCGGCCAGCGCGCCACCTTCGGCGGCAATGCGCGGCCAGCCGGCGCGGATGAGTACCGCCGCCGCCAGGTTTTCCTTCAGCGGCGCGGCGCCTTGCTGCAGGCGGTAGCCACGCTGGTGCAGGCTGTGCCCGGAAAGGTCGAGCGAGAGAATGGCTTCGCCACGGTCCAGGCGCAGGTGCACGCGCACATCAGGGTCGATCTTTTCCACCGACGGGCGCAGGCCTTCACGGTTGCGCAGCTTGTCGACGATCGCGTCCTTGACCTTCAACGCACCGAAGTGGGTGTTGTCGATGCCCGAGCCATGGCCGCTGAACTCAACTGCCAGGGTGCCGTCGGCTGCCAAGTGATCGGCCCAGTCGACCGCGTGCACGCCGTCGTAGAGGTCGTCGGCGTTCTTCATGGAGAAGCGCTTGAGTACCAGCAGCACCCGGTTGGCCAGGCGTGACCAAAGGCACAGGCGGTAGGCGGTTTCCATGTCGGCGGCGCCGCGAATGGCCGAGGTGTGCTCGCGCACGTCATCCAGGCCGAGGCCCCGCGCCTCTTCGGCAAGCAGGCCTTCCAGGCCTTTAGGGCAAGTGAGGTAAAGTTCGAAACGGTCCGACATGAGTAATCCAGCGCCTTGGGCTATTTGACTGACGGGGCGACGCATCGCCCCGCGATGTTTGCCCGCACACCTTTCCAGCAGGCGTGCGGGTGGCCCTTCCCGACACGCGAGCGTGCGATGAAAGGCCGGGCCGCCTGACCGATCTGTGCTTGGCCCAGTGGCAAAGACAGCTTAGATCATCAGGCAGTATGAAAAATTCTGGCGATACCAGGGCCGATGTGACCCTTCGTCGCATTTCAAATTATTTCTGTCATCCGCAAGCAACGCTGGCGAAATGACGTCAATGATCGGCAAACCCTGATCATAGCGGGCTCAACGCTAAACAAGGTTGAGTCGCATTTATTTACTTATCCCCTCACCCTTGGAAAGGTTACGTGCTTATGACAAATCGATCATTCACACCGTGACTCGCATTCGATAGAACTGGTCTCAGGCCACTTCGCAACGAGGTGGCACTTTCAGCTCGCCACGCCGGCAGCGAGCGCACACCGGCAGAAAGACTCTGCCCGGCCTCGGAGAGGCCGACGGGACATTACAGTCAACAAGTGAGGGCAACACCCTATGAGAAGACTTAAGCGTGATCCGTTGGAAAGAGCATATTCACGTGGCTACCAATACGGGGTCACCGGCAAATCCCGCGAACTTTGCCCCTTCAATCTTCCTTCTGTTCGCCAAGCCTGGATCAACGGCTGGCGTGAAGGTCGCGGTGATAACTGGGACGGAATGACTGGCACCGCTGGCATCCATAGACTCAACGAAAATCACGCCGTTGGCTGAACGAGGACACTGAATTCGATTCACCATGCACGCCCTATCCGGGCGGCGGGCGAAGGCCCAGGGGCCCCTTGATGGGGCCCTTTTTTATTGCCCATCAAACCCGTGGCATTGCCGCGATAGCGTCCACCGCCTCACGAATCAGCGCCGGCCCTTTATAGATGAAGCCGGAGTAGATCTGCACCAGGCTCGCCCCGGCAGCGATCTTCTCGGCGGCATGGCGACCTTCGGTAATGCCGCCAGCGGCAATGATCGGCAGCTTGCCGCCCAGCTCGCCCGCCAGCACCTTGACGATATGGGTGCTCTTCTCCAGCACCGGCGCACCCGACAGGCCACCCGCCTCGCCACCGTACGGCAGGCCTTCGACACCTTCACGCCCCAGCGTGGTGTTGGTGGCGATCACCGCATCCATGCCCGACTCCATCAACGCGGCGGCCACCAGGGCGGTTTCTTCGTCGCTCATGTCCGGGGCAATCTTGATTGCCAGAGGTACGCGCTTGCCATGCGTGCCGGCCAGTTGCTCGCGGCGCACGGCCAGGGCATCGAGCAGTTGCTTGAGCGAATCGCCGAACTGCAGGCTGCGCAGGCCCGGGGTGTTGGGTGAACTGACGTTGACCGTGATGTAACTGGCCTTGGTGTACACCTTGTCCAGGCAGATCAGGTAGTCATCGACGGCACGCTCCACCGGGGTGTCGAAATTCTTGCCGATGTTGATGCCCAGCACACCGTTGTAACGCGCAGCCCGTACCCGGCCGAGCAGGTGATCAACGCCCAGGTTGTTGAAGCCCATGCGGTTGATGATGGCCGTTGCCTCCGGCAGGCGGAACAGCCGCGGCTTGGGGTTGCCCGGCTGTGGACGCGGGGTGACGGTGCCGATTTCGACGAAGCCGAAGCCCAGCTGGGCGAAACCGTCGATGGCCGCGCCGTTCTTGTCCAGGCCGGCCGCCAGGCCCACCGGGTTGGCGAAGTTCAAGCCCATGACCGTAACCGGCAAAGCCGCCGGCTGCTTGCACAGCATGCCGTTGAGGCCGAGACGGCCACCGGCGCCGATCAGGTCCAGGGACAGGTCGTGGGAGGTTTCCGGGGAAAGCTTGAACAGCAGCTGGCGGGCCAGGGTATACATGGGCGGGCAAGGCTCGGGGTGAATGAGGGGGCGATTATAGCCAGCGTGGGGCCGGCATGACAGCAAATCGTGGGGCTGCTGCGCAGCCCATCGCCGGCAAGCCAGCTCCCACAGGTACAACACAAGGGCTGAAACCTGTGCTGTATCTGTGGGAGCTGGCTTGCCGGCGATGAGGCCAATGCAGGCGCCACAAGGCAGTTGCTCCACAGGGAAGCTCCCACAGGTACAACACAAGGGCTGAAACCTGTGCTGTATCTGTGGGAGCTGGCTTGCCGGCGATGAGGCCAATGCAGGCGGCACAGGGCAGTTGCTCCACAGGGATGCTGCCAGATGGCACATCGGTTGCACCGGAAAAGCCCACAGCCTTATCAGTACGGGCGAGGAACCTTGTGAACACTGCACCCCGAACAACGCCCCTGGCCTGGGTCAACGGCAGCGACGCGCCGGAAAAGCCCAGCCTGAACATCGGCTACATGGCCCTGACCGACTGCGCCTCGGTGGTAGTCGCCGCCACCCAGGGCTTCGCCCAGCAGCACGGCCTTACCCTCAACCTCAAGCGCCAGGGCTCCTGGGCCGGGCTGCGCGACAAGCTGGTCAGCGGCGAACTGGATGCGGCGCACTGCCTGTATGGCCTGGTGTACGCCGTGCACCTGGGCATCGGCGGTGTACCGGCCAGCGCCATGGCCGTGCTCATGGGGCTGAACCAGAACGCCCAGGCCATAAACCTGTCCCCGGCCCTGCAGCGCAAAGGCGTGACCAACCCTGAAGCACTGGCGCGCCTGGTGCACCAGCATGGCGCACGCCTCACCTTCGCCCAGACCTTCCCCACCGGTACCCACGCCATGTGGCTGTATTACTGGCTGGCCAGCCAGGGCATCCACCCATTGCGCGACGTCGACAGCGTGGTGGTACCACCGGCGCAAATGGCTGCGCATATTCAGGCCGGGCGCATCGACGGTTTCTGCGTGGGCGAACCCTGGGCTGCCCATGCAGTGGCCACGGGCCAGGGCTTCACCCTGGCCACCAGCCAGTCGATCTGGCCGGACCACCCGGAAAAGGTCCTGGCCTGCGCCCGCGCCTTTGCCGAGCAATATCCCAACAGCGCCCGCGCGCTGATCAAGGCGGTACTCGCCGCCAGCCGCTTCATCGAGCAAAGTCCGGAAAACCGCCGCAGCACCGCGCAACTGCTCAGCAGCAGCGCCTACCTGGACACTCCGCTGGCAAGTATCGAGCCGCGACTGCTCGGCAGCTACCACGATGGCCTGGGTAATCACTGGCAAGACCCGCACGCCCTGCGCCTGCACGATCACGGCCGGGCCAACCTGCCATACCTGTCCGACGGCATGTGGTTCATGACCCAGTTCCGCCGCTGGGGCTTGCTGCGCGATGACCCCGACTACCTCGGCGTGGCGCGCCAGGTCCAGCAACTGGCACTGTATGGCGAGGCGGCCCAAAGCCTCGGCGTGGCCTGCCCCGAGCAGCCGATGCGCAGCAGCCTGCTGATAGATGGCAGCCGCTGGGACGGCAGCGACCCCTACGGCTATGCCCGCAGCTTCAGCCTGCATGCCTTGGGCGACCTGCCCGATGCCCGTGTCGGCGCGTGAGGGGGACCATTCATGTTGCGCATCCTGCTGATCGACGACACCCAGAGCAAACTCGGCCGCCTCAAGGCGGCCTTGAGCGAGGCCGGCTTCGAAGTCATCGAAGCCCCAGGCCTGACCATCGACCTGCCCGCCTGCGTCGAAACGGTGCGCCCGGACGTGGTGCTTATCGATACCGACTCACCGGACCGCGATGTGATGGAACAGGTGGTCCTGGTCAGCCGTGATCAGCCACGGCCAATCGTGCTGTTCACCGACGAGCATGATCCCGGGGTGATGCGCCAGGCGATCCAGGCGGGGGTTAGCGCCTACATCGTCGAAGGCATCCATGCCGCGCGGCTGCAACCGATCCTGGATGTGGCCATGGCCCGCTTCGAAAGTGACCAGGCGCTGAAGGCGCAGCTGCTCGCACGGGACCAGCAACTGGCTGAACGCAAGCGCATCGAGCAGGCCAAGGGTTTGCTGATGAAGATGAAGGACTGCAACGAAGAACAGGCCTACACCCTGATGCGCCGCCAGGCCATGAGCCGGCAGCAGAAGCTGATCCAGGTGGCCGAGCAGATCATTGCCATGCACGAGATGCTGGGCTAGCAACCTGCTTCACGCGGTCCCCTGTAGGAGCGGCCTTGTGTCGCGATGGGCTGCGCAGCAGCCCCGGCAATCTCTGCCGCGAAGCTGAGATCCTGGGGCTGCTGCGCAGCCCATCGCGACACAAGGCCGCTCCTACAAGGAGACTGCAACTTCTCAGAGTTGGCCCATCTCTTGCTGAACAAATATCACCGGTAGCCAACGGCGGTTGCCCCACTTAATCCCCGACAAAGACGTCGCTCTCCCCTCCACGCACGTGGAGCGGGTAGCGGCGTCTTTTTCGTTCCGTTGCATTGCCGAGTGAGGTGTTCGATGAGTACCAGCTTCTGGAAATCCGGGCATGTGCCCACGCTGTTCGCCGCGTTCCTGTACTTCGACCTCAGCTTCATGGTCTGGTACCTGCTTGGCCCATTGGCGGTGCAGATTGCCGCCGATCTGCAGTTGAGTGCACAACAACGGGGCCTGATGGTGGCCACGCCGATCCTGGCCGGGGCGATCCTGCGCTTCGCCATGGGCGTGCTGGTCGACCGCCTGTCACCCAAGACCGCGGGGCTGATCGGCCAAGTGGTGGTCATCGTCGCCCTCGCCGCTGCCTGGCACCTGGGCGTGCACAGCTATGAACAAGCGCTGCTGCTGGGCGTGTTCCTCGGCTTTGCCGGCGCTTCGTTCGCTGTGTCACTGCCGCTGGCCTCGCAATGGTACCCGCCACAGCACCAAGGCAAAGCCATGGGCATTGCAGGTGCCGGCAACTCCGGCACGGTGTTCGCCGCCCTGCTGGCCCCGGCGCTGGCTGCGGGCTTTGGCTGGAACAACGTGTTCGGCTTCGCGCTGATCCCGCTGTCGCTGGCCCTGTTGGTGTTCGCCCTGCTGGCACGCAATGCTCCGCAGCGGCCCAAGCCAAAAGCCATGGCCGACTACCTCAAGGCCCTGGGCGACCGAGACAGCTGGTGGTTCATGTTCTTCTACAGCGTCACCTTCGGCGGCTTCATCGGCCTGGCCAGCGCCCTGCCCGGCTATTTCAGCGACCAGTATGGCCTGAGCCCGGTCACCGCCGGCTACTACACCGCTGCCTGCGTGTTCGCCGGCAGCCTGATGCGCCCGCTCGGCGGCGCCCTGGCCGACCGCTTCGGCGGCATCCGCACCCTGCTGGGCATGTACAGCGTGGCGGCCATCTGCATCGCTGCAGTCGGCTTCAACCTGCCTAGCGCTGCCGCCGCACTGGCCCTGTTCGTCAGCGCCATGCTCGGCCTGGGGGCCGGCAATGGCGCGGTGTTCCAGCTTGTGCCGCAACGCTTCCGCCAGGAGATCGGCGTGATGACCGGGCTGATCGGCATGGCCGGCGGCATCGGAGGCTTCCTGCTGGCCGCCGGGCTTGGCACCATCAAGCAGCACACCGGTGACTACCAACTGGGGCTGTGGCTGTTCGCCAGCCTGGGCTTGCTGGCCTGGTTCGGCCTGCACGGCGTGAAACAGCGCTGGCGCACCACCTGGGGCTCGGCTGCGGTTACCGCGGCACGGGTCTGAGGCACAGCCATGAGCCTGCAACTGAACTTTGCCCAGGCCAGCGCCACCGGGCCGCGCGAGGAAAATCAGGACGCCCTGCGCCTGGTTACCCCGGCACCGGAGCTGGCCGCCAGCAAAGGCTACCTGTTCGCCCTCGCCGACGGCGTCAGCCAATGTGCCGATGGCGGCCTGGCAGCCCGTGCCAGCCTGCAGGCGCTGGCCCTGGACTATTACGCCACCCCCGCGACCTGGAGCGTGGCCCAGGCACTGGACCGCCTGCTGCTGGCGCAAAACCGCTGGCTGCGCGCCCAAGGCAGTGGCCAGCCACTGCTGACCACCCTCAGCGCGCTGGTGCTGCGCGGCCGACGCTTTACCCTGGCCCACGTGGGAGACTGCCGCGTGTACCGCTGGCACGCCGGGCGCCTGCAATGCCTGAGCGAAGATCACGTATGGGACCAGCCCGGCATGCAGCATGTACTGAAGCGTGCGCTGGGCCTGGACCAGCATTTGCTGGTGGATTACCTGGAAGGCGAGCTGCAGCCGGGCGAGAGCTTCCTGTTGTTGAGCGATGGCGTATGGGCCAGCCTGGGCGACCAGCACATCCAGGCGGTGCTGCGCGAGCAACCCGACCTGCAACTGGCCGTCGATACCCTGGTCGCCAGCGCGCACCTGAACGGTAGCCAGGACAACGCCAGTGCCTTGCTGGTGCAGGTCGAGCAATTGGGCACTGCCAACCTGGGTGACACCCTGGCGCAACTGCAGCAATGGCCGGTGCCCGGCCCGTTGCGTGAAGGCCAGGTAATCGATGGCTGGCAAGCCGAAAAGCTGCTTTCGCAAAGCCGCCAGTCGCTGCTGTACCGGGTGCGCGATAGTCAGGGCCGAGCCTGGCTGCTGAAGACACTGCCACCCGCGCGCGAGCAGGAGCCCGGCGCGGCGCAAGGGCTGTTGCTGGAGGAATGGTTCCTGCGCCGGGTCGCTGGCCGGCACTTTCCCGAGCTGCACACCGCCAGCCAGCGCCAGCACCTGTACTACGTGATGCGCGAATACCCCGGCCAGAGCCTGGCGGCGCTGCTGGCCGAGCATGGCCCGCTGCCCATGCCGCAGTGGCTGGAGCTGGCCCGGCAGCTGCTGCAGGCGGTCGGCGTATTGCACCGGCGCAACCTGCTGCACCGCGACATCAAGCCAGAGAACCTGCACCTGGGCAGCGATGGGCAGCTGCGCCTGCTGGACTTCGGCCTGGCCTACTGCCCGGGCTTGTCCGAAGACCCGCTGCACGAGTTGCCGGGCACACCGTCATACATTGCCCCGGAAGCGTTCGACGGCCAACCGCCCAGCCCACGCCAGGACCTGTATGCCGTGGGAGTGACGTTGTATCACCTGCTGACCGGGCATTACCCCTACGGCGAGGTGGAGGCCTTCCAGCGCCCACGCTTCGGCCAGCCGGTCAACGCCGCGCGTTACCGCCCTGACCTGCCGGAATGGCTGCAGCACAACCTGCAGCAGGCACTGGCAGCCGACCCGGCGCAGCGCTTCGAAACCGCCGAACACTGGTTGCTGCTGCTCGAACGTGGCGACCGCCAGGAGCTGCCCACCCGGCCACGGCCGTTGCTGGAGCGCGAACCGTTGAAGGTCTGGCGCACCCTGGCCCTGCTGTCCTTGCTGTTCAACCTGATTTTGCTGCTCACCCTGCTCAAGGGCTGAACGCACCTTGCCGATGAGGAAACCCTGATGAATGCGAAAGTCTGGCTAGTTGGTGCTGGTCCTGGTGATCCGGAGCTGCTTACCCTCAAGGCTGTACGCGCCTTGCGGCAAGCCGCTGTGGTGATGATCGACGACCTGGTCAACCCGGTAGTGCTGGAGCACTGCCCACAGGCCCGGGTGATTGCCGTGGGCAAGCGCGGCGGCTGCCGCTCCACACCGCAGGCTTTCATCCAGCGCCTGATGCTGCGCCATGCGCGGCAAGGGCGCTGCGTGGTGCGGCTCAAGGGCGGCGACCCGTGTATCTTCGGCCGCGGCGGTGAAGAGGCGCTGTGGTTGCAGGGGCATGGTATCGAGGTAGAAGTGGTCAATGGCATTACCGCCGGCCTGGCCGGCGCCACGCAATGCGGTATTTCCCTGACCTCACGTGGCGTTAGCCGTGGCGTGACGCTGGTCACGGCCCATACCCAGGACGACAGCGAACTGAACTGGGCGGCCTTGGCCCAGGGCGGGACGACCCTGGTGGTGTACATGGGCGTGGCCAGGCTGGAGCAGGTGCGCCAAGGGTTACTGGACGGGGGCATGGCACCGGCGACGCCGGTGGCGATGATCGAGAATGCCTCGTTGCCGCAGCAGCGGGAATGCAGGAGCGATGTGCGGGGGATGGTCGAGGATGCGCGGGGGTTTGGCTTGCGTAGCCCGGCGATTTTGGTGATTGGGGAGGTGGTTGGGGAACAGGTGGTTCAGGAATTGGTGGCAATAGCAGGTTGATGCAGTGCCTGTAAAGGCCCCTTCGCGGGGTTTCCCGCTCCCCCAAAAACTTCACCCCACCTCCCACATACGACGAACCTGTGGGAGTGGGCAAGCCCGCGAAAGGGTCGGCACACACCACACAAATCCCAGGCAAAGAAAAACCCGGCCGAGGCCGGGTTTTTCATGAAGCTTCAAACCAATTACTTGGCCTGGGCTTCTACCTGAGCTTCAACGCGACGGTTGACAGCGCGGCCTTCTTCGGTGGCGTTGTCGGCAACCGGACGGGTTTCGCCGTAGCCAACCGAATCAACACGGCTGGATTCTACGCCGTACTGCTGGGTCAGGACCTGCTTGACAGCGTTGGCACGACGCTCGGACAGCTTCTGGTTGTAAGCGTCTGGGCCGACGGAGTCAGTGTGACCTTCCACGGTAGTGGTGGTCTGTGGGTACTGCTTCATGAAGTCAGCCAGGTTCTTGATGTCGCCGTAGCTGTTTGGCTTGACGACCGACTTGTCGAAGTCGAACTTGACGTCCAGCTCAACGCGAACGACTTCGGCAACAGCCGGGCAGCCATCAGCGTCAACGGTAACGTTGGCCGGGGTGTCAGGGCACTTGTCGACGTTGTCGCAAACGCCGTCGTTGTCGGAGTCGGAGCACACTTCGGCAACTGGGGCCGGAGCGACTTCAGCTTGCTTCGGGCTACCGCCGAAGTTCAGACCAACACCAACGGTCGGGCCCCACTCGGTGTTGCCGTTGTCGATGTTGTACATGGCTTCTACGCCAGCACGGGCGAAGAACATGTCGGTGATGTACCACTTGGCGCCAGCGCCAACGTTGGCGAAGGTGGAGTGGTCGCGGCCGCTACGAGTGGCCTGGCCCAGGCTCTCGTGAGCGAAACCGGCGGAAACGTACGGACGCAGAGCGTCGCCAACGGTACCGAAGTGGTAGGTAGCGTCGAGCTTGGCCTTGGAACCTTTGATGTCTTTGTTGAAGACTTCACCACGAGCGTTGTGGGTCTCGTTGTAGCCGAGGTCCAGGGAAACGTCGTCGGTCAGGAAGTAGCCCAGGCGAACACCAGGATTGGTGCCGTCGTTCTTGAAGTTACGTTCGCTGTCGTAGTACTGCTTGGTAACGTTGCCTTCGATTTCCACAGCGCCTTGGCCTTGAGCCAGAACGCCGAACGAAGTAGCAGCGACGAGCGAGCCAATGGCCAAGCCCAAGGTGTTTTTCAATTTCATCCGTTAAATCCCCATCTGGTGATAGTTAAGCAGTCCCACCACAAACAAGGGGGACAACTCGACGGCAAGTCTAGCAGAACTCGCCGGTTCGTTAGAGATATTTGCACGCCACTAAGTTTCATCGAGGCCGGCAAATTTCTCCCGAAGCTTGTCTAGCGCGCGCTTGTAGCGCATTTTTGTCGCGCTCAGGCCCATGTGCATGATGTCGGCAATTTCCTGAAATTCCAGCTCTGCGACAAAACGCAGCACCAGGATTTCCCGGTCAATCGGGTTCACATGCACCAGCCACTTGTCCAGCCCGCCTTTTTCTTCCGGCTTCGGAGCCTTGTCTTCGGACGCCTCTTCGACAGGGTCCAGACTCAAGGCATCCATCAGCCGACGTTTACGGCGCTCCTTGCGGTACTGGGTAATGCATTCGTTGTAGGTGATGCTGTAGAGCCAGGTCTTGAACTTGGACTTACCCTCGAAGTTCTTCAGCCCGTACAGCACTTTCAACATGACTTCCTGACAGACATCGTCCGCGTCACGGTCGTTCCCCAGATAACGTGCACAGACGTTGAACAGGGTCCGTTGGTAGCGCCGCATGAGCTCCTCATAGGCGCGGGTAACGTGGTACAGCTCTTCATGCGAACGCGCCACCAACTCTTCGTCGGTGAGCTCGCGGGGGTCATAACGCATGGGCGGCGAATGAACTTTATTCAAAACGGATCTGGCCGACAGTCAGGTCAATGTCGCCGCGCGACCCCGTGGGTCGATTTTCGCGGCGGCATACATTAACAGCTTTGTGCGGTTAGCGGCTATTGACTCGCTGCTCAAGCAACTCGCGATTGGACAGCGACACCAGTTCGCCATCATCGGTCAGCAGCGTCGTCTTGACCGTACCGATTTCCTCGATGTGCCCTTCGACCTCTCCAATTCGCACCTGCTGGCCCACCTGATAAAGTTCGCGCACGTAGATGCCGGCCAGGATCTGCCCGGCGATTTCGCGGCTACCGAGGCCCATTGCCAACGCAACGGCCAGACCAACGGTAATCAGCCCGATCACGATCACATGGTTCAGCAGGTCGGTTTTCACCTCCAGCTGGCTGATGGCCACCGAGATGCTGATGATGATCACCAGGCCTTGGGTGATACGGCCCAGGCCTGCCGAGTATTCCAGGCCGATGCCTTCGGCAGCGCCGCGTACCAGGCCGTTGGCCACCTGGGCCAGCAGCACGCCGGCCAGCAGCACCAGGGCTGCGCCGAACACCTTCGGCAGGTAAAGGGCAAGCATGTCGAGGGTTGCCGAAACCCGCTCCAGGCCCAGCGACTCTGCGGCCGAGACCAGGAAGATGAGCAGCACGAACCAGTAGACGATCTTGCCGATCAGGGTGGAGATGGGTACCTGGATGCCGACCCGGCCGAGCATCTTGGTCAGGCCGGTGCCGGCCATCAGGCGGTCCAGGCCGAACTTGGCCAGCAGTTTGGACAGCAGCGTGTCGAGCAGCTTGGCCACCACGAAACCGAGCAGCACCACGACCAGCGCGCCGAACAGGTTGGGGATGAAGTTCGCTACCTTGGTCCAAAGGGCAGTCATGGCGGTGACCAGGCTCTGGGTCCAGAGATCGAGTTCCATATTCAATCGGCCTTATCTGCTTTGCTGCCGTTGGCAGCGTTGCGGGAAGAGTGTCGACGCACCGGCGCAACATGCGCCGCGCCATTGTTCACGGCGATCAGCAGCGCCTGGCTCCAGCGGCCAAGCAGGCTGAACAGATCGCCCGCGCCAACCTGGCGGTTGGCGGTTTTCAGCACGCGACCCAGGCAAGCGGCGTCGTCCCGGTCGTCCCGGTCATTGCCGGAGGGGGACACCTTGAGCAGGTCGCGCAGGGATTCTTCAAACGGATCGTGCATGGGCACCTCGCGCAGTGTCAGTCAGAGACGAGATGGCCGGTCGATGGGTCACACATCGCATTGGGACGAGTGTTTCAAAATGAATGCGCGTCGGCTTCTTCGCGGGCGTGCCCGCGAAGAGGCCAGAGCAGGTCAATCGACATCTATACCCACCGCAACCGCCGAAACAGCCACCACTGCCCCACCGCAAGCCCCAGCACGACGATGCAGGCGAACAGGAAACCATAGGGGTTTTCCGCCCCGGGGATGCCGCCGACATTGATGCCCAGCAGCCCGGTGATGAAGCTCATGGGCAGGAAGATGCAGGTGATGATGCCGAAGCGGTACATGGTGCGGTTCATGCGCTCGCTACGCCGGCGATCCTGGCTTTCCAGCACCAGCGCGGCACGTTCGCGGGTCAGTTCCAGCTCTTCGAGGTAGCGGATGAGGCTGTTGTTCAGCTCGTTCCAGTAATCGGCATCGGCATCGGCGAACCAGCTCCATTTGCTGCGCGACAACTGGGCGTAGATTTCCCGCTGCGGGGCAAGAAAACGCCGCAGACCGGCGGCACGCCGGCGGATCTGCTGCAGGCTGCCGTTCTCCGGGGTATACCGTTCGTCGGATTCAACCTTTTCTTCTTCAATGTCGGCCAGTTCGGACAGGTCGCTGACCAGACCCTGAACCTTTTCGGTGAGCAGTTCGCCCATCAGCAGCAACAGCTCGGAAGCCGATTTCGGGCCCCTGCCCTCTTCGAGCTTCTGGAGAATCTCGTCACTGGCGCGCAACGGCCGCAGGCGCAGCGAGATGACCCGCTGCGCCTCGGCAAAGATACGCACCGAGACCATGTCTTCCGGCTCTGCACCCGGGTTGAGGTTGACCCCACGCAGGAACAGCAACAACTGTTCATCGGCCATGGGCAGCAGGCGCGGCCGGGTGTTTTCTTCCAGCAGCAGCTCGCAGGCGAACGCGCTCAGGCCGCTGTCGTGCAGCAGCCAGGTGCGGGTTTGCGGATGGCTGCGATCCCAGTGCAGCCACAGGCTTTGCTCGGGTTGCAGCTGCAGGTCGTCCAGCTCGGTACGGGCAATCGAGCGCGCGCCACCTTTGCCATCGAGCACCAGGGCGTGCACCAGCCCCCACTGCGCGTTGTCTTCCTCGAACATCAAAGCTCCATCAGCGCGGGCGGCGCCTTACTCAGGCATTTTCAACGGGCTTGGCGAGACCAGCACGCCATTGTTGTCGGCATACACATACTCGCCCGGGCGGAAGGTCACCCCGGCGAAGGTCACTGGCACGTTGAGGTCGCCGATGCCGCGCTTGTCGGTCTTCATCGGGTGGCTGGCCAGGGCCTGCACGCCGACGTCGGTCTGGATCAACACGTCGACGTCACGCACGCAGCCGTAGATCACCAGGCCTTCCCAACCGTTCCTGGCAGCCTTCTCGGCGAGCATGTCGCCGAGCAGTGCGCGGCGCAGCGAGCCACCACCATCGACGACCAGGACCTTGCCCTTGCCATCGAGCTCGACCTGCTCCTTGACCAGCGAGTTGTCTTCGAAGCACTTGATGGTGACGATCTGGCCGCCGAACGAATCGCGGCCACCAAAATTGCTGAACATCGGTTCCAGCACCTGCACCAGGTCCGGGTAGGCATCACACAGGTCGGGCGTAACGTAATGCTGCATGGGAAGCTCCTGTCAGTCACAACGAAAGCGGATATCGGCCAAGGCTACACCGTAGAGCCCATTGCAGTCATCCGGGACCAAGCAGTCAGTTGTGTTTTGCCTGTACCGGCCCTTTCGCGGGCACGCCCACCAGTCGCTCTGTTTGTCGCCAAAGCGCCCGAACAGGCCATGCCAGCGCATGCTTTCCAGGGCCAGGCCGATCGGCTCATCCTCCGGCCCACGTT
>NZ_JBKGFP010000125.1:0-26063 GCF_046557535.1 Pseudomonas sp. S1(2024) | reverse complement strand
TCGCTACGGGCCTGCTCCCGGGAGTACGCGCTGCAGGCCCCATCCATGGGGCCTCAGCGCTTGACGGGCATCCATGCCCGTCACCTCCCTCCGCAGTCCCTTCGCTCGGCCTCCTGAAGTCGCAATCTGCGGCGCCTGAACTATCGCGCACTTAGAAGCAAAAGCCGAAGCAAGAGCAAGAGCAAGAGCAAGAGCAAGAGCAAGAGCAAGAGCAGCCAGGTTATGGCTGGGAGGCAATGGCCTTTTCGATGGCTGCCCGGAATGCTGGATCATCCGGCTTGGTCAGGCTGGAAAAGTTATCAATCACCTTGCCCTTGCGGTCCACCACGTACTTGTAGAAATTCCACTTCGGCGCACTGCTCTGGCTGGCAAGCTCCGCGAACAGCGGTATCGCATCCGCCCCCCGCACCGCCTGTGTCTTGGTCATGGTAAAGGTAACGCCATAGTTGGCATAACATACCTTGGCTGTCTTCTCGCTGTCGGCGTCCTCCTGCTTGAAGTCATTGGATGGCACACCAAGCATTTCCAGGCCTTGCTCGTGATATTCCTTGTACGTCGCCTCAAGCCCCTCGAACTGCGGCGCGAAACCGCAGTAACTGGCCGTATTCACCACCACCAGCGGCTTGCCGGCAAAGCGCTCGCACAGGTCCACCTGCCCCTTGCCCCGCAACTCTGGCAGGCTGCCCTGCAACAACGCCGGGCAATCAGCAGCCCAGCTCGATGCGCTGGCAAGCAGGGCCAGCACCGGCACCGTCAACCAATGTGCACGCATGACTCTTTTCTCCCGCAAGACAATCCTCGAACTTGCAGGGTAGCGCCTAACAAACACTCATGCCCAGTTGCATCAACGCCATCCCGCCCTTGTGCCAGCCCCACCACACCAGCGCCAGCAACGACAGGGCGGCGAGGGCCAGTAGCCCTCGAGCCATGTAGCGGTTCATGCGGCCTGGGCCTGCAGGCGGGCAACCGGGCGTTCGCGCACGGGCCAGTTGAGGGCGGCAGCCAGCAGGCTGAGCAGGATGGAAATCTGCCAGACCATGTCGTAGCTGCCGGTGCGGTCATACACCACCCCGCCCAACCAACCACCCAGGAAGGCACCCAGCTGGTGGAACAGGAAGACGATACCGCCAAGCATGGACAAGTTGCGCACGCCGAATACGGTAGCCACGGTGCCGTTGGTCAACGGCACCGTGGACAACCACAGCAGGCCCATGGCGATGCCGAACAGATAAGCACTGAATTCGGTCACCGGCGCCCAGAGGAACAGCACGATCACTACCGCACGCAGCAGGTACAACCCGGTCAGCAGGCGCGGCTTGGACATGCGCCCGCCCAGCCAGCCGGCAGTGAAGGTACCGACGATATTGAAAAGGCCTACCAGCGCCAGCACCGTGGTGCCGGTAGTCGCGGCAAGATGCTGGTCGACCAGGTAGGCCGGCAGATGCACGCCAATGAACACCACCTGGAAACCACAAACGAAAAAGCCCAGCGCCAGCAACCAGAAGCCGGAGTGCGAGCAAGCCTCGCGCAAAGCCTGGCTCAGGGTCTGTTCGCCTCCATGAGTGGGCAGAGGCCGGTCGCGCAGCAGGCCGACGAAGGGCACGATCAGCGCCACCATCAGGCCCAGTACCAGCAACGCTGCGGACCAGCCCAGCCACTGGATAAGGCCGAGAGTGCCCGGCAACATTGCGAACTGGCCGAAAGAACCGGCAGCGCTGGCAATGCCCATGGCCATGCTGCGCTTTTCCGCCGGCACGGCACGCCCGACCACGCCGAGGATGACCGAGAACGAGGTGCCGGACAGACCGATACCGATCAACAAGCCGGCACTCAGCGACAACGACCAGGCCGAGTCGGCCATGCCCATCAACACCAACCCGGCAGCGTAGAGAATACCGCCAATGATCACCACCCGCGCCGCGCCCATGCGGTCGGCCAGGGCGCCGGCGAATGGTTGTGCCAGCCCCCAGATCAGGTTCTGCAAGGCAATGGCGAAGGCAAACACCTCACGCCCCCAGCCGAAGTCCGCGCTCATAGGCGCCAGGAACAGGCCGAAGCCGTGCCGCACACCCAGGGATAGCGCCAGGATCAGCGCTGCCCCCACCAATACCCACCCGCTGGTTCGCCACACCGAAGTCATTGCCGTTATCTCCAGCACATCGCAAGGTTTTACGGGTATATACCCGCTTATAGTCGTATCAATTTCAAGCCAACTGATTCAGCAAACGGACCAGTTCATCCCGCTGCCCTGCCCCCAGCCGCTCCACCAACTCTGCCTGTGCCTGTTCCCAGGCCGGATGGGCCGCGTGCAGCAATTGGGTACCGGCCTCGGTCAGCAGCACCACGCGGTTGCGTTGGTCGTCACCATCGGCCAAGGCCACCAGCCCTTCAGCCTCCAGCACCCGTAGGTTGCGGCCCAGGGTACTGCGCTCCAGGCCCATGGCCTCCGCCAGGGTGGTGATACTGGGACGATCGAGCCGCTGCAGATGACGCAACAGGGAAAACTGGGCGACATTGACCCCAAAGCTGGCAAGGGCCTCGTCGTAATGCCGGCTCACCCCACGGGCGGCGCGACGCAGATGGGTGCAGATGCATTCACTGGTCAACATGGATACGTGTATATACCCGCGTCATGTGTGTTGCAAGAAATTTCACGATTACCGACGCCCCTCAGCCCTAATGCCTGTCAGATAGCGTTAATGGGGCTGCTACGCAGCCCATCGCCGGCAAGCCAGCTCCCACAGGTACAGCGTTGCTCTCGAGGTTGTCGCTGTACCTGTGGGAGCTGGCTTGCCGGCGATGGGCCGCAAAGCGGCCCCAATTACTTAACCAGGTTCAAGCGCCGGCGAATCGGCTCGAACTCTACTGTAGCCTTGCGCGCCAGCGGGTCTGGAGTGCCCTGCTCGATTGCCTGCCAATAGCGCCACGGCACCTTGGTCGAGCCCAGCTCGTAGTCCATGCCATCCCAGTTGTCTTCACGGAAGCTGTAGAAGGCCCAGTGCAACCGGTGGCGATCCAGCACGCTGAGCACGTCTTCCAGGTATTGCCGGCAGCCCGGCAGCCTGCGCATGCAGCCGAACTCGCCCACCACCAACCGAGAGCGGGGCACGTTCATGGCCGCGGCCCAGTCCAGCGGCTGGCGCAGGTATTGCGCCACACGCTGGCCATCCCACTGCTGCGTCTGCCCCGCAAACGGTGCCGGGCCGGGATAGGCGATGGGTTGCTTGCGCGTCATGTTCGGTGCACTGGTCACCAGATAGGGCTCGTACATGTGCACGCTGTACAGCACCCGCTGGTCTTCCAGCGGTGCCGGCCAGTAACCGAAGGCATCGGCGGCGGCGAACCAGCCGGCATCGAGCATGACCGGCGTGTCGGCGTCCTCCTCGCGAATGGCCGCTATCAACTGCCGATACAGAGCCGGCAGATCACGCGCACTGCCCTGCTGCCCTGCATACCACTGCTGCATTTGCCCAGGGTCGGCATGCTCGGCCAGACCACCGTGCTTCTCCGGGGCGGGCTCGTTGACCAGGTTGTAGGCGGCGATGGCCGGGTGACCTTTCAGCTCACGCGCCAGATCCCGCCAAAAGGCCTCAGCCTGCAACCAGTAGCGTTTGTCCTGCCAGAGGCGGTCGTCGAACTGGCCCTGGTTGTTTTGCGACCAGCGCATGCCGGGTAGCGAGAGCGGTGCGATGACCACTTTGAGGTCGGCCTGATGGGCGCGGTCGAGGGTGGCTCGCAGCGTGGCCAGGTCGGCCGCAGGCAGGCCTTGGTAGGCATCGGCATCGCCGAGGAGGAAGTCGCGTTCCGCCGGCTACCATTTGTCGTAGGACAGCCGCACCCAGGTCGCGCCATAACCGCTCAAGGCGTCGAAGTAGGCTTGATCAGGCGGCAGCCGGTTGAAGCTGTTGCCACCGTGGCGGGGGGTGTTCCAGAAAGCCATGAGATCGGCTGCCATGGCAGCAGGCCCCATGGCCAACAAAAACGCAGCGAGAATGACATGACGCATGGTGCCGACACTCCTCGACAGTTTGCGGGAGGGGCAAGCATACGCCAGTGAAAGGATGCCGATTCTTGCTGAGTTTTTTCAGGAATTTACCGACACGTTAGGCTCAGAAACGCCCTACAGACACATCTGATTGCGCGGTCACTTGTAGGAGCGGCCTTGTGTCGCGAAAGGGCTGCAAAGCAGCCCCGGCAATTTATGCACTAACGCTGAAATTGTGGGGCTGCTTTGCAGCCCTTTCGCGACACAAGGCCGCTCCTACAGGGCCCAGAGCAAGGCTCAGAGGCCCAACGCCAACCCCAGCACCACGGCCAGTTCGAGCAACTCCAGCATTGCACCAGCGGTATCGCCGGTAGTCCCGCCCAGGCGCCGGCACATCAGGTGCCGCAACCAGGCAAACACCGCCAACGCCAGCACCACGATCCACCCGCCCAGGACCAGACAGAAAAGCACACAGCCCAGCAGCACCCAGCCGGCCGCATGCCGGGGCAGGTGCTCGGCCAGCGCCTGCCCCAAACCGCCCTGCCGTACATATGGCGTACTCAGGAACAGCCCGAGCATCGCCGCCCGCCCGATCAACGGTGCCAGTAGCAACTGTGCGCCAATGCCCTGCTCGACCAGCACCCACAAAGCGCAGAACTTCAGCAACAGCACCAGCACCAGGGTGACCACGGCAATCGGCCCGCTACGTGGGTCCTTCATGATCAGCAAGGTGCGTTCGCGGTCACCGAAACCGCCAAGCCAAGCGTCGGCGCTGTCCGCCAGGCCATCCAGGTGCAAGGCGCCACTGAGCAACACCCACAACGTGAGCAGCATGGCCGCGTGCAGCGGCGCAGGCGTGCCCTGCAGCAGGTAGCTGGCCAGCCACAGCAACAGGCCGAACAGCAACCCGACCAGCGGGTAGCAGAGCAGCGAGCGCCCAACCTCGCGCGGCGCCGGCATGCCCGGCAGACTCACCGGCAGGCTGCTGAGAAACTGCAAGGCAATCCACAATGGCAACATCTCAGCGCCCCTCGACCAACTGGCCGTCGTCACCCGGCACCAATCGCATGAGCGCAGCGTGGCCGACTTCGACCTGCAGCAACTGCGCCCTTGGCAGACCACGGGCACGTGCCAGCAGCAGCCGCATCACACCGCCATGGGTGACCAGCAGCACGCGCTTGCCAGCATGCTGGCGACCCAGGCGCTCGACAGCGGCCAGCACTCGCTCGGCGAACGCCTCGACTGGCTCGCCATTAGGTGGCGTAAACGCGTAAGGGTCCGCCCAGAAGCGCCCCAGCGCGTCCGCCTGGTCTTCCATGATCTGCGCCGCACTACGGCCCTCCCAGTCGCCAAAATGCAGCTCCTGCAATGCCGCTTCGCGCTGCACAGGCAGGTTCAGCCGCTCGCCCAGTTCCTCGGCAAAACGCGCACAGCGCTGCAGCGGCGAACTGACCAGCACCTCCCACGGGCCGGCTTCGGCCACGGCTTCACGCATCTGCGCCCAGCCCTTGTCGGTCAAGGCATCATCAAGGCTGCCACGCAGGCCGCCCTGTTCGGTTTCGCCATGGCGCAGCAGGTCGAGGATCATGCCGGGCGGTCCGCCACCGCAGCCTCGGCAAAGGTCGCCATCTGCCCGTGCAACGCACAGGCCAGGCGCAACAGCGGCACAGCCAGGGCAGCACCACTGCCCTCGCCCAGGCGCAGGCCCAGGGCCAGCAACGGCTCGGCCTGCAAGGCGTCGAGCAAGGCTTTGTGCCCAGGCTCTGCGCCTTGGTGGGCAAACACCAGCCAGGCCCGACACTGCGGGTTGAGACGCACCGCCAGCAGCGCGGCGACACTGCAGATGAAGCCGTCCACCAGTACCGCGATACCCGCCTGCGCGCAGCCAATGTAGGCACCGGCCAAGGCCGCGATCTCGAAACCACCGACACAGCCCAGTGCCTGCAATGGATCGTTGGCGCTAAGGCCATGCAGGCTCAACGCACGCTCGATGACCTCGGCCTTGTGCCGCACCCCGGCGTGGTCCAGGCCGGTACCCGGGCCACTCAATTCAGCAGGCGGGCAACCGAGCAACACGCTGGCCAGGGCAGCGGCAGCCGTGGTGTTGCCAATACCCATCTCGCCCCCGATGAACAGCTGCGCGCCCTGTTCGGCGGCGCGCAGGGCACTATCGCGACCGGCCTGCAGGGCGGCCTGCAGCTGGCCCTCGGTCATCGCCGGCTGGCGGGCGAAGTTGGCGGTACCGGCGCCAAGGCGCAGGTGGCGCACGCCAGGCAGTTCCAGGTGGGGGTCGATGGTGCCCAGGTCGACCACTTCCAGACTCGCCTGCAGCTGGCGCGCCAGCACGCTGATTGCCGCGCCACCACCGACGAAGTTGCGCAGCATCTGCCCGGTCACCGCTTGCGGGTAGGCCGAGATGCCTTCCTCGACCACGCCGTGGTCACCGGCAAAAATGCTGATTGCGGCGTTATCCAAGGTCGGCCGTTCACACCCCTGCAGGCCGGCCAGCTGAATGGCCAATCCTTCCAGTTGGCCTAGCGAACCGGCAGGTTTGGTCAGCTGTTGCTGACGGGCGCGGGCCTGGTCCATGGCGGCGTTGTCGAGAGGTTGGCAGGCGTCACGCCACCAGGCTTGGGTCATAGTGCAGGTCCTTTGAGCATTAGGGGCAGGCCGGCCACAGTCAGCACCACGCGCTGACAGCGTTCGGCCACGGCCTGGTGCAGCCAGCCGGCCAGGTCGACATAGCGACGAGTCAGCTCGCCCATGGGCACGACGCCCAGGCCGGTTTCGTTACTGACCAGGATGACCGTGCCCGGCAACTGTTCCAGGCAGGCCAGTAGCGCATCACGCTCCTCGGCCAGGCGCTGGTCGTCTTCGAGCATCAGCAGGTTGGTCAGCCACAGGGTCAGGCAATCCACCAGCAGGCAGCGCCCTTCGGCCGCTTCGGCGCGCAGTACCGCGGCCAGGGCCAGGGGTTCCTCGATCAACCCCCAGTCATCAGGGCGACGCTGGCGATGCAGCAGCACGCGTTCGTTCATTTCACCATCCAGCGGCTGGCTGGTGGCGATGTAGGTCACCGGCAGGCCACTGGCGCTGGCCAGCTGTTCGGCCAGGCGGCTCTTGCCCGAGCGGGCGCCGCCGAGGATCAGGTTGAGCATGTCAGGCCACCCCACAGAGCTGGCGCAGGCGCGCGGTGTCCAGGTGCTTTTCCACCAGGTCGGCCAGGCGCTCTATATCGCGTTCGCGCAGAGCCTGGTAATCGACGGCCTGCACATCATCCAGCCCAGCCCAGCGCAGCAGCGCCGCGCACGACTGGCTGCCTTCAAACAGGCCGTGCAGGTAGGTGGCAAGTATCTGGCCATCAGCGCTGACAGCGCCATCGCAACGGCCATCGGCAAGTTGCACGGCTGGCTGCTCCAGGGCAGGCCCCGTGGTGACGCCGGCATGAATTTCATAACCGGCAACCGGGACTGCTTCGAGGTTCAGCGTGCCGGCAACGTTGCGCAGTTGCTTCTCGGCTTCGAGTACCGTGACGTAATCGAGCAGGCCAAGCCCCGGGCTGGAGCCAGCGGCCCCTTCGAGACCAAGCGGATCATGCACTTCGCGGCCCAGCATCTGCAGGCCACCGCAGATCCCGATCAGCTTGCCGCCATAGCGCAGGTGCCGGTCGATGGCCTTGTCCCAACCGCGCTCACGCAGTTGCGCCAGGTCGCCGCGCACACTCTTGGAACCCGGCAGGATGATCAGGTCGGCGGCCGGGATAGGCTGGCCCGCGCCGATGAACTGCAGGTCCACCTGGGGGTGCAGGCGCAGTGGGTCGAAGTCGGTGTGGTTGCTGATACGCGGCAGCACCGGGACGATCACCTTGAGCACGCGCTCGGCCTTTGCCCCCTGGCGTGCGTCGATGCCGTCTTCGGCTTCCAGATGCAGGTCGTTAACATACGGCAGCACGCCCAGTACCGGTTTGCCGGTGCGCTGTTCCAGCCAGTCCAGCCCCGGCTGCAGCAGGGCGATGTCGCCGCGGAAGCGGTTTATGACAAAGCCCTTTACCCGCGCCTGCTCACTGGGCGACAGCAGTTCCAGGGTGCCGACCAGATGGGCGAAAACACCACCACGATTGATGTCGGCAACCAGGATCACCGGGCAGTCCACCGCTTCGGCAAAACCCATGTTGGCAATGTCACCGGCACGCAGGTTGATCTCCGCCGGCGAGCCCGCGCCTTCGACCATGACCACCGGCCAGGCAGCACTCAGACGCTGGTGCGAAGCCAGCACCGCCTGCATGGCGATAGCCTTGTAGTCGTGGTAGGCCACCGCGTTCATGCTGGTGACGGCACGGCCATGGATGATCACCTGGGCGCCGGTGTCGCTGTTGGGCTTGAGCAGCACCGGGTTCATGTCGGTATGCGGTTGCAGCCGGCAGGCCTGGGCCTGCACCGCCTGGGCCCGGCCGATTTCACCGCCATCGGCGGTCACCGCGCTGTTCAGCGCCATGTTCTGCGGCTTGAACGGCACCACGCCGACGCCCTGGCGCAACAGCCAGCGGCACAGTGCGGTCACCAGCGTGCTCTTGCCGGCGTCGGAGGTGGTGCCTTGCACCATGAGGGTGGTCATGCCGTTTCCTTCTGATAGGCCGCCAGGGCTTGGGCCAGGCGCTGTTCGTCCGCCGCACAGGCTGGCAGCCCCAGGCGTATCGCCTGCGGCTGCTCGAACAGCCGCACCAGGATGCCGCGGCGGGCGAGAAAGTCATGCAGTTGCGCAGCGTGCTCGCTGCGCACGTACTGGAACAGATCGCAACCACCGTTGGGCGCCAGACCGACGCTGCGCAACAGCATAGCCAGCCGCTGGCTGGCAGCAGCGCAGCGTTCGACCTGCACACGCTGGGCGGCGTGGTCGGCCAGGCTGGCCTGGGCCAGCACCCGGGTCGGGCCATTGACAGTCCACGGGCCGAGCAACTCGGCCAGGCGCAGCAGCAGGCTGCGTTCGGCGGCAACGAACCCCAGGCGCACGCCGGCCAGGCCGAAGAACTTGCCGAACGAGCGCAGCACGATCAGCCCCGGGCGCTCGGCACAATCGACCACGCTTTCTGCCGGGGTGTTGTCCATGAACGCTTCGTCGACCAGCAGCCAGCCACCGCGGGCGGCCAGGCGTGCGTGCCAATCCAGCAGGCGTTCACGCGGCACCCGGCGGCCGGTAGGGTTGTTGGGGTTCACCAGCACCAGTACGTCGAGGCTGTCGAGTGTCGCCTCGACCTGCGCTTCCTCCAGCTCCAGCAACTGGTGCCCCGCCCGTTGCCAGGCGTATGGATGCTCGGCATAGCATGGCGTCAACACCCCTATCCGGCCGGCTGCGCGCAACAGCGGCAAGGCCTGGATCGCGGCCTGGGAACCGGCCACCGCCAGCAATTGGCGGGCGCCGTAATACTCACGCGCGGCGTCCTCCAGGCCGTCCTCGGTCTCCGGCAGGCGGGCCCAGGCCTCCATGGGGATCGGTGGAATCGGGAAAGGCCATGGCGCAATGCCGCTGGACAGGTCGAGCCACTGCTCGCGGGCGATGCCGTATTGCCGTACCGCCCGCAGCAGGCGGCCTCCGTGTTCAAGCATTGATATAGGCCCCCAGGCAGATCACCAGCAGCCACAGCCATACGCCGCGCTGCACCAGGCCCCAGCCGCGCTCGATGGCGTCGGCGTCGGCCATTGGCCCGTCACCCAGGCGTGGCCGCTCATGCAGCTCGCCGTGGTACACCGCCGGGCCACCGAGTTCCACCCCTAACGCACCAGCACCGGCGGCCATCACCGGCCCGGCATTGGGGCTGTCCCACAGCGGGCCCTGCTTGCGCCAGCAGGCCAGGGCCAGGCGGGTCTTGCCCAGCAGCGCGTAGGTCAACGCCACCAGCCTGGCGGGAATATAGTTGAGCACATCATCGACACGCGCCGCACACCAGCCGAAGCGTTCGAAGCGCTCGTTGCGGTAGCCCCACATGGCGTCCAAGGTGTTGCTCAGGCGGTACAGCACCACGCCAGGCGCGCCGGCGACCACGAACCAGAACAGCGCGGCGAATACCGCATCGCTGCCATTTTCCAGCACCGATTCGGTGGCCGCCCGGGCCACCGCAGGCTCGTCAAGTTCGCGGGTTTCGCGGCTGACCAGGTAGCCCACACGGCGCCGCGCTTCTTGCAGGTCACCCTGGCGCAAGGCACTGGCCACTGGTAACACGTGTTCACCCAGGCTGCGCAGCCCGACGGCGCAGTACAGCGCCAGCACGTCGACCAGCCAGCCGATGTACGGCAGCCAGGACAGGATCAGTGCCACCAGGGTAAGCGGCACCACAGCCAGGAACCATGCGCTCACCCCGTGACTGCGCCAGCCGCGCCCACCGGCATTCAGGCGGCGCTCCAGGTTACTGGCCATGTTGCCGAAGGCTACCAGCGGATGGCGCCGCTGCGGTTCGCCCAGCAAGGCATCCAGGGCCACGCCGGCCACGGTCAGCAAGGCCACGCTCATTGGCGCTCTCCCCATTGGTTCTCAAAGAGCATTTCACTCAAGGGCCGTTCCTCGGCCCAGTTTTCCAGCACCAGCATTGGTGCCGGGTAGAACTCGGTCACCGGCCCCAGGCACAGCACCGCGACCGGCTTGGCCCCGGTCGGCATACCCAGCAGCGCCGCCAGCGCCTGCGGGTCGAACAGCGACACCCAACCCATGCCAAGGCCTTCGCCACGGGCTGCCAGCCAAAGGTTCTGGATGGCGCAGGCCAGCGAGGCCAGGTCCATTTCCGGCAGGGTGCGGCGGCCGAATATATGCGGCTCGCGGTCGTCCATCAGGGCGGCCACCAGCAGCTCGGCGCAGTCATTGATGCCTTCCACCTTCAGTTTCATGAAGGCGTCGGAGCGTTCGCCCAAGGCTTCGGCGGTACGCACCCGCTCTGCTTCCACCAACGCCTGGATGCGCGCACGCAAATCGCGCCGGGTGATGCGGATGAAACGCCAGGGCTGCATCAGCCCGACACTCGGCGCCTGGTGCGCGGCAGCCAACAGGCGGCCCAGCAGTTCGGGGGCTACCTCGCCACCGGCGAAATGGCGCATGTCACGGCGTTCGCCGATGGCCCGATAGATCGCGGCGCGCTCGGCGTCGCTGTAGGCGTGTTCGCTCATGGTCGCAACAGCGCCGCCGCCGCATCAGGGTTGGAGGGAAAATAGAAGTGCACGTAGGAAGCCGTCAGCCGACCCAGGCGGTACACCGCTTCGTTGCCGCGCCCGCCGTTGGGGCTCAGACCACGTGCGATCGGCTCCAGTACGGTACTGGTCAACGAATGGTGATAGGTGTGACCGCGAAGGGTGCCTTCCGGCAGTTCCACCGCCTGCAGGGCCAAGGCAGCCAGGCGCTTCTGCATGGTCGCTTCGCCCGGCAGCAGGCCGAGCAGCTCGGCACGCTCGCCGGCCACGTCGGTCAGGGCATCGAGCAGGTACAGCATGCCGCCGCACTCTGCCAGCAACGGTTTGCCCTGGGCGTGATGGGCACGGATCGCCTCGCTCATCGGCGCGTTGGCAGCCAGGGCGTGGTGGTGCAGTTCGGGATAACCGCCCGGCAGATACAGGCTGTCCACTGCTGGTAGTTCGCGGTCATGCAGCGGCGAGAAAAACTCCAGCTGCGCGCCCAGGTTGCGCAGCAGGTCGAGGTTGGCGCCATAGGTGAAGGCAAAGGCCTCGTCCCGCGCCACGCCAATGCGCACACCGGTCAACGAGGCGACACTGGCTTGCGGCTCGGGTTCGGCAAAGGTCACTGGCGGCGGCAAGGCGGCATCGCAACTGGCGCCAAGCGCTTCGGCAGCGGCATCCAGACGAGCGTCCAGGTCGTTCAGCTCGCTGGCCTGGACCAGCCCCAGGTGGCGGCTGGGTAGCTCTATACCGCGCTCGCGGGACAAGCCGCCATACCAGCGCAGGCCTTCGGTCAGGCTACCTTCCAGCAGTTGCGCGTGGCGCAGGCTGCCGACCCGGTTGGCCAACACACCGGCAAACGGCAGGTCCGCCTGGTAGCGTGCCAGGCCCAGGGCCAGGGCGCCAAAGGTCTGGGCCATGGCCGTGCCATCTATCACCGCCAGTACCGGCACGCCGAAGTGACGCGCCAGGTCGGCGCTGGACGGCGTGCCGTCGAACAGCCCCATCACCCCTTCGATCAGGATCAGGTCGGCCTCGCTGGCGGCTTCCCACAGTAGGCGGCGGCTTTCCTCGGCGCCGATCATCCACAGGTCGAGCTGGTACACCGGCGCGCCGCTGGCCCGCTCAAGGATCATTGGGTCGAGAAAGTCGGGGCCGCACTTGAACACCCGCACCTTGCGCCCAAGGTTGCGGTGCAGGCGGGCCAGGGCGGCGGTGACGGTGGTCTTGCCCTGACCAGAGGCCGGCGCCGCGATCAGCACGGCAGGGCACTGGCGCGGCTGGCTCACAGTTCCACGCCCTTCTGTGCACGGATACCGGCCTGGAACGCGTGCTTGAGCATGCCCATTTCGGTCACGGTGTCGGCCAGCTCGATCATCTCGGGTTTCGCGGCACGGCCAGTGACGATCACATGCTGCATCGGTGGGCGGGCCTGGATGTCGGACAGCACCTGGTCAAGGTCGAGGTAGCCGTGCTTGAGGGCGATGTTCAGTTCATCGAGCACCACGAACTGCACGGCAGGGTCTTGCAGCAACTGGCGCGAAACGGCCCAGGCGGCTTCGGCGGCGGCGATGTCGCGCTGGCGATCCTGGGTTTCCCAGGTAAAGCCCTCGCCCATCACGTGGTAGCGCACCTGCTCGGGGAAACGGCGGAAGAACAGCTCTTCGCCGGTGCTGTTGCGGCCTTTGATGAACTGCACCACACCGCATTGCATGCCATGGCCCAGTGCGCGCGCGAGCATACCGAAGGCCGAGCTGCTCTTGCCCTTGCCATTGCCGGTCAGTACCAGCAGCAGGCCGCATTCGTTGGGGGAATTGGCGATGCGTTCGTCGATGATCGCCTTCTTGCGCTGCATGCGCGCCAGGTGGCGTTCGTCGCGTTCGGTGGATTCGCTCATCAGGGTTCTCCGCTGGCTGGCGCCCGCGGCAACGCGCGGCGACAGATAAAAGGCGGGCAGACGGAGAACGCGCAGGGGCCGTGGCCGTAGGCAACGGTGCACCGCGCATCACCCTCCGTGATGCCGTTGGCAGTATCAGGCCGGTCTCCGGGCTTGTGAGCGGGCCTTGGCCCAGGCCTGCGCGCCTTCCCGGGTGCTGGCACCCAGTGGCCCTGCGCGGCCGCGACTCACCTACCGTTGCGGGGGCAGCGCCGGAATCGCGCCATGCGGGCACTTACCGGCTTCCCAGTTTCACCCTGCCCAGACGGGCTGGCAGGGCACCTGAAACACGCGCGAAGGTTAGAGGGTTGGACCGGGAGCGTCAATCGAAGCGGGCCGCTTTGCAGCCGAACAGGCTCCGCCTGGGTAATGGCCATTTCACCTTGTTGTGCCACACTGAATACAGTGATATCACATAGCCATCACTTTCAGCTGAACGCGATCACAACTACAACAGGAGAGCGCAGCATGCGAGGCCAGATCATCAACAACCCGCGCCTGGAGTTTCTTGCTCCGGTGCTGGAGCGCTGGGGCGACTGTATTGACCGCTTCAACCAGTTTGCTGGCGATGCCGAAGCACCTTACTGGCATGGCGCTGCCGCCAATACGGGGCTGCTTGCCGCAGCGGCCTGGCAAGCCGAACTGGCGGCGCTGCAGCAGTTTGCCGGCAAGAAGCAGCGCGACGAAGGTGAACACGAAGGGCGCTGCGACCTGTCGATCAGCAGTGCCGATGAAGCGCTGTACCTCAGTGTCAGTCAGCGCTGGCCAAGAATCGCTCGGCTGGACATGGCCGACGCCCTGCAGCAGACCACTGCCCTGGCGCGCCAGGTGGCCTACCCCAGCCAGTTGAAAGCTGGTGCACTGTTCATCAGCCCGTGGAAGGCTGGCCAGCATGCCAGCCCCGAGGAACTGCAGGACCTGGTCGACGATCTGCAGAAACATACCGCCTGTGCCATCGCCTGGTACTTCCCGTATGCCTATCGCAAGTTGCACAACGAACTGGGGCAGTATTTCCCGGGGGTGGCGTTGTTGCTCAAGCAGGCTTGAAGCAACTTCGGCTCGGGCCGGGACCGGAACTCGTTTCGCAAGCGCGACTTGGCCGTTGTGAGAGCGGGCGTGCCCGCGAAGAATCCAGCGCGGTGGCTGGCACCGGCTGCGCCGGTGTTCGCGGGCGCGCCCGCTCCCACAGAGCCCTATTTAAGTCTCCTGTCGTAGTGAAGCGAGCCACCGCAGGTGCCCCACGCCCAGCCTTCATGAGGAGCCAGTTCCGATTACTGGTATTACACGACTGCGGTTTCTGACGATTTTTGCTCTTGCTCTTGCTCTTGCTCTTGCTCTTGCTCTTGCTCTTGCTCTTGCTCTTGCTCTTGCTCTTGCTCTTGCTCTTGCTCTTGCTCTTGCTCTTGATCTTGATCTTGATCTTGATCTTGATCTTCGCGACTTCAGGAGGCCGAGCAGAGGTCTTGCGGAGGGAGGTGACGGGCATGGATGCCCGTCAAGCGCTGAGGCCCCATGGATGGGGCCTGCAGCGCGTCCTCCCGGGAGCAAGACCGGCGCGAGGGAACCCCGTAGCGTAGCGGAGGGGCCGGATGATGGGAGCGCAGCGTTTTTTGGTTACTTTTTGTCGCGTTTGACAAAAAGTGACTCGCCGTAAGGGCGAAAAGGTGAGTCAGCGTCGCCATCATAAATGGACTATGCGCGAGATCAAAACCAGTACTCTTCCGCTCTTCGCTCTTCGCTCTTCGCTCTTCGCTTTCAAGCGTGGGCATCAACAACAAGGTCAACATTCATTCTCGAAGGTGGCGCTTATTCACCTTTCCGCCCTTACGGCGGGTCACTTTTTGTCAAACGCGACAAAAAGTAACCAAAAAACGCTGGCTCCTATCATCCGGCCCCTACGCTGCGCTCCGGGGTCCCCTCGCTACGGGCCTGCTCCCGGGAGTACGCGCTGCAGGCCCCATCCATGGGGCCTCAGCGCTTGACGGGCATCCATGCCCGTCACCTCCCTCCGCAGTCCCTTCGCTCGGCCTCCTGAAGTCGCAATCGGCGGTGCCTGAACTACCGCGCGCTTAAAAAGCAAAAGCAAAAGCAACGGCAACGGCAACGGCAACGGCAACGGCAACGGCAACGGCAACGGCAACGGCAGTTGGATGGTTCCGGGAACCTGGCGAATGTCACCGACCTCTCAATTCATAGGCCCTGTTAGGAGGACGCCGCCCCATGAAACACCTGACGCCTTGGTTATTGGCCGCCAGCCTGACTGCCTGCGGCGAAACCGCCCTGCTGAATGTACTCGACGGTAGTGGCCCAACCCCCCAGCTGCCTGCTCCGGTCAAGACCACCCTCCCCACCGTGAATATCGCCCCGGCAGTGGGCTGGCCCAAGGACGCCAAGCCCGAGACAGCACCAGGCACTCAGGTGAAAGCGTTCGCCAGCGGGCTCGACCACCCTCGCTGGCTATACCTGCTGCCCAACGGCGACGTCCTGGTGGCCGAAACCAATGCCCCGCCCAAGCCCGAAGATGGCAAGGGCCTGCGCGGCTGGGTCATGAAGAAGGTGATGAAGCGGGCAGGCGCAGGCGTACCTAGCGCAAACCGCATTACCCTGCTACGTGATGCCGACCACGACGGCGTGGCTGAAATCCGTACAACCTTCATCGAAGAGCTCAACTCACCGTTCGGCATGGCGCTGGTCGGCAAGGACCTGTATATCGCCAACACCGACAGGTTGCTGCGCTTTCACTATGAGCCCGGTGCCATGCAAATTCGCAATGAAGGCCAGCCAGTGGTCGAGTTGCCAGGCGGGCCGCTCAACCACCATTGGACCAAGAACGTGATCGCCAGCCCTGATGGCAAGAAGCTTTTCGTGACGGTCGGCTCCAACAGCAACGTAGGCGAAAACGGTATGGACAAGGAACAGGGGCGCGCCGCGATCTGGGAAGTGGACCCCACCAGCGGCCAGCACCGCCTGTTCGCCACCGGCCTGCGCAACCCTAACGGCCTGGCCTGGGAGCCGCACAGCGGTACGTTGTGGACGGCAGTCAACGAGCGTGACGAGATCGGTAGCGATCTGGTACCGGACTACATCACTTCCGTGAAGGACGGCGGTTTCTATGGCTGGCCCTATAGCTACTACGGCCGCCACGTGGACGAGCGCGTGCAACCGCCAGCGCCTGAAAAAGTTGCCCAGGCGCTGGTGCCCGACTACGCCGTAGGCCCACACACGGCATCGCTAGGGCTGGCATTCGCCGAACCGAACGGGCTACCACCGCCCTTCGAACAAGGGGCATTCGTGGGCCAGCACGGGTCGTGGAACCGCAAGCCACACAGTGGCTACAAGGTGATTTTCGTGCCGTTCGACCCATCAGGAAAGCCCTCGGGCAAGCCCGTAGACCTGCTTACCGGTTTTCTGGATGAGCATGGCAAGGCCCAAGGGCGCCCGGTCGGCGTAATCACCGACGGGCGTGGCGGCGTGCTGGTAGCCGATGATGTCGGCAACGTGGTCTGGCGGGTGAGCAAAGCCCCGCCTGTCCTCAGGGGTTCTGCGCCAGATGCCCTTGCGGAATGACGCGCTTGGCCTGCAGGTAAGCCTTGGCCCAGTAGCTGTTGGACAGGTAGTCCAGACGCACCGTGCCACCGCTGGAAGGTGCATGCACGAAGCGCCCTTCCCCGACATAGATGCCCGCATGGCTGACCTGCGAGCCGCCACTGGTGGCGAAGAACACCAGGTCGCCGGACTGCAGCGACTTGGCATCCACGGTTGGCGCGCGCATTACGATCATCTCACGCGTCGAACGCGGCAGGCTTATGCCGGCAGCATCACGATAGACGTACTTGATCAGGCCACTGCAATCGAAACCGGAGTCCGGCGTATTGCCACCCCAGCGATAAGGCGTGCCCACCAGGCCGATGGCACGCATCAGCACGTCATCGGCAATCGGCGAAGGGCTGGGCTGGCTATAGGTAACCTGCGGCTGTACCACAGGGGCCGGCGCAGGCGCACGGCTGGAGCAGGCAGCCAGCAAGGCTGCCAAGGAGAGAAATGCGAAGCGCGCCATCTTTACCATGGCCAGAACATCCTGTCTGAGTCCGCTGGGCCGCAGCCGAAAAGAGTTGAGAAATTAGATTAGACGCTTTCTATAAATGCGCACGGCGGCGAGCTTTTTTCAAAGCATCGCCGCCGCGGCAGGGTACATCATTTTGCTATCAGTTGCGCGCGATATTGGTGGTCGGCGCCATGGCCAAGGCACGCTTGGCTTCGATGAAGGTCTTGCTCCAGTAGCGGTCACCGAGGCTGTCGATGCGCACACCACCGCTGCGGCGGCTGCTGGAGTGAATGAACTGGTTGTCACCCAGGTAGATGCCAGCATGGCTGACGCGGCCGCGACCATTGGTGCTGAAAAACAGCAGGTCACCTGGCTTGAGTTTGTTGCGGGCCACTTTCGGGGCATCGACGTTGATCATTTCACGCGTGGAACGCGGCAGGGTCACACCCGCCTCTTCGCGGAACAGATAGCCGATGAAACCACTGCAGTCGAAGCCGGACTTCTCCGAGGTACCGCCGAAGCGATAGCGAGTGCCGATCAGCGACATGCCGCGCTCGAGAATGCTGTCAGCCAGAGCTGGCAACTGGTAAGGCTTGCTGCTGGAGAAGGTCTCCAGGTCATCTTCGGTAGCCAGCTCTTCCGGCTCGCCGAATACCGACGAGGAGGAGGCTTTGGCCTTGAAGGCCGATTGTGCGGCGATCGGGGAGTGATCCTGGGACTGCAGCTCTGAATGAGAAGCTGGGCCTTGGGCCGCGCAGCCAAAAAGCAGGGTCACGAGTGCGAGTGGCACGAGGGGTGCGAAGCGCTTCAGCATGGGCACGACCGTGTCTGTAATCCTTTAGAAGGGTGAAACTATGCCCTCTATCATGGCCATTTGCAAATTTTATCGAAAAAGATGTGACTTTTTCGTTTTGCCGCTCTGGCCCAGCGTTTTCGGGGTTACCAGCCCAGGGTTTCTTTGAGGAAAGGGATGGTGAGCTTGCGCTGTGCCTGCAACGAGGCCTGATCGAGGCGTTCCAGCAGGTCGAACAACGCGCTCATGCTGCGTGCGCCGCGGGTGAGGATGAAGTGGCCGACTTCGTCGGTAAGGTGCAGGCCACGGCGCGAAGCACGCAGTTGCAGGGCACGCAGCTTGTCTTCATCGGACAGGCCACGCATCTGGAACACCAGGGCCAGGGTCAGCCGCGACTTCAGGTCCGGCAGCTTGATCGGCAGTTCGCGCGGCGATGCCGAGGCGGCCAGCAGCAGGCGCCGGCCGCTGTCACGCAGGCGGTTGAAAAGGTGAAACATAGCCTCTTCCCAGTCAGCCTTGCCGGCGATCACGTGCAGGTCGTCGATGCACACCAGTTCATACTGGGCCAGGTAGTCGAGCAGCCCTACGCCACGATCGAGCAATTGCGCCAGCGGCAGGTAGACGGCTGGCTCGCCGCGTTGCTGAAAGCGGTGGGTAGCGGCCTGTAGCAGGTGGGTACGGCCAACACCTTGCTTGCCCCACAGGTAGATAAGGCTCTCGGTCCAGCCGGCGTCGGCTTCGCATAGCCGCTCGACGTAGCCCAATGCCGCAGCATTGGCGCCCGGATAGTAGTTGATGAAGGTGGCGTCATCGCGCAGGCGCACACCCAGGGGCAACTGGATCGGTGGTTTCATGCTCGCGGGCGGTCGACAGGACCGCAGGGGGCCTTTGGTGAACAATGTGCAAAGTCTATACCCGCAGCGCGGGGCGCACAATCACGGCAGCGGATAGCACAAGTAAAATCAATGAGTTGCGCTTTTTTTGGCTATTTTGGGGCTGCTTTGCAACCCTTCACGGGCTTGTCCGCTCCCACAGGGGGCGCGTAAATCATGGGCTCAGCGACACATCTGTGGGAGCGGGCAAGCCCGCGAAGGGCCGCAACGCGGCCCCAATTTTCTTAACTGGCCGGCATTAAGGCGGCCCTGGGATCACAACTCCGGGTCGATATCCCCGGCATACATGTCCGATTCCTTGTACAAGTCATGCACATGCCGCAGCAGCACCATGATTACCGCCGCCACCGGCAGCGCCAGCAACACCCCGGTAAAGCCGAACAGCTCACCGCCGGCCAGGATCGCGAAAATCACCGCAACCGGGTGCAGGCCAATGCGGTCACCGACCAGCAGCGGGGTCAGCACCATGCCTTCCAGCGCCTGGCCGACCATGAACACTGCGACGATAGCCAGCATCGGGTACAGGTCGCCGCCAAACTGGAACAGGCCAGCCACCAGGGCCGCGCCGATGCCGATGATGAAACCCATGTACGGCACGATGGCAGCCAACCCGGCGAGCATGCCGATCAATAACCCCAGTTCCAGCCCCACCAGCATCAGCCCGGCCGAATAGATGATGCCCAGGGCCACCATCACCATCAATTGCCCGCGCACGAACGCCCCCAGCACCTCATGGCATTCGCCTGCAAGGCCCATCACTTGCGGCTCACGCTGGCGCGGCAGCAGGCCGCGCAGCTTGGCCATCATCAGGTCCCAGTCGCGCAGCAGATAGAAACCCACCACCGGGATCAGCACCATGTTGGCCAGCCAGGCCATCAGCGCCAGGCTCGAGGCAGTGGCATGGGACAGCAGCACACCGACGATATCGGTGGTCTGGCCCATGTGCGTGCCGATGGCGGCCTTGATCTTGTCGAACTTCCAGAAGCCGTCAGCCAGGCCCAGCCGGCTCTGCACCCAGGGCAGCGCCACGTGCTCGAGCCAGTCGAGCATCTGCGGCGCCAGTTCGTACAGGCGCACCAGCTGCTTGGCCAGCAGCGGCACCAGAACCAGCAGCAAGGCCAGCAACAGCAAGGTGAACAGGCCGAACACCACCACCACGCCCCAGGTGCGCGACAGCCCCAGGCGCTCCAGGCGGTCGACCAGCGGGTCGGCCAGATAGGCCAGCAGCACGCCGACCAGGAACGGGGTAAGAATGTTGTGCAGGCTGTAAAGCAGCACGGCGACCAGCAGGGCAACGCCCAGCCAGATCCAACGACGTACGTCGGTCACGGTGTGCTCCCCTTACCAGCGAAAACGCAAACCGTCGAACGGCTTGGGTGCTGGCTGGGCCGGCACTGGTTGCCCGGCCCCGGCAGCGTCTGCCGGAGCTGGAGGGGGCTGCACAGCGGGCGCCTGCTCTACCGGTACTTCCTGCAGCTTGGCCAGGCCAAGCTGGGCACGCAACTGTTCGCGGTTGGCAGTCACGCCGTAGGTCAGGGTGCTGCCTTCGGCCATTTGCAGCCGCGGGCCGTAGGGTTCGAGCACGCGGGCCAGTTCGGCGTAGCGCTGCAGGTTCATCCCCTGCACTTGCACCTGCAACTGGCTGCTGGCCCCCGGGCGGGTGACGTAGCGCGGCGCCAGGCGGCTGCTGAGCGCCAGCATCACGGCGTCGGCCAGCGCTGCCGGGTCGGCACCTTCGGCAGTGCCTTGTTCACGCTGGTCGCCCAGCCAAAGCTGCCATTTGCCCTGCCATTTGCCATCGGCTTCCCGGGCATGCACCGCCAGCAAGGCATCGGCGCCGTAGCGCCCTGAGGCTTCGCGCAGCGCCGCAGGGTCACTGCCTTCGATCTGCTCGGCATTGGCCACCAGTTGCTCCTGCAGGTCGGCCAGCGGCAGGCGCAACGGCAGGCCACGGTGCTGGGCGGCACGACGCAGGGGTTGGGCGCTGGCCTGGCCGTCACCTACCAGGTTGCTGCCTTCGACACTGTCGTTCAGCCACCAGCCGAGAATCGAGGGGCGGTTGCTGCCCCACAAGGCCAGGCCGGCCTTGCGCAAGGCCCGTTCGGTACTGCCAGGGTCGAACTCGACCAACACCGACTCGGGTGGCCCGGCTTCGCTGGCGACCTGGTTGATGATTTGCTGCGGGTCCTTGCGCAAAGCGGCCAATGCCGGGCTTTGTGCCGCCTTGGGGTCGCCGGTCAGACGCGTTACCAGGGTATCGAGAGCCTGGATGGTAGCCGCGGCACGGGCTTCGGCGCCCTGCCCTGTGACCGGCTCGCGCACCTGGTAAAGGCCGGTGACATTTTCAGCCTGGGCACTGGCCGAGATCAGGGCCAGACAACCGGCTGCCAGAATATTGAAGAGACGCATGGAGGATTCCTGTCCATTTACCGCAATGCCTATACCTTATACACGGGGGCGAAAGGTAACCAGTCGCGAGGATGAAAGATTGGTTGCGGAGATTGCCTGGGAAATGTGATGGGTCTGACAGGTGCTCGCCGCAACAGGTTCAGCGCCTGCGCGTGCATGGCGCGGCCCTTGTGGCGTACACCCCCAACTTTTTACCTATTTTCATGCCCTGCCCGTCGGCCTGAGGATGGCCGCTGCCCGGCAACCCTGATAAAATCGCGCGCCTTCACAGACCACTGACGTTTCAGGCAGCCGCCGCTTACCAGCCGGCCTTGGCCGTCATGGTCGTTTTTAAGAATCCCTCCCTCCTAAAGGCCTGGATCAATGAGCAAGCAACCCTCCCTGAGCTACAAGGACGCCGGTGTAGACATCGACGCCGGCGAAGCACTGGTCGAACGCATCAAGGGCGTGGCAAAACGCACCGCACGCCCTGAAGTCATGGGTGGCCTGGGCGGCTTCGGCGCCCTCTGCGAGATCCCGGCCGGCTACAAGCAGCCGGTGCTGGTCTCCGGTACCGACGGCGTCGGCACCAAGCTGCGTCTGGCACTGAACCTGAACAAGCACGACAGCATCGGCCAGGACCTGGTCGCCATGTGCGTCAACGACCTGGTAGTGTGCGGCGCCGAGCCACTGTTCTTCCTCGACTACTATGCCACCGGCAAACTGAACGTCGACGTGGCCGCCACCGTGGTCACCGGCATCGGTGCCGGCTGCGAACTGGCCGGCTGCTCGCTGGTCGGTGGTGAAACCGCCGAAATGCCTGGCATGTACGAAGGCGAAGACTACGACCTGGCCGGCTTCTGCGTCGGCGTGGTGGAAAAGGCCGAGATCATCGACGGCTCCAAGGTTGCCACCGGCGACGCACTGATCGCCCTGCCGTCCTCGGGACCGCACTCCAACGGCTACTCGCTGATCCGCAAGATCCTCGAAGTGTCCGCCACCGACATCGAGAACACCCAGCTGGACGGCAAGCCGCTGACCGACCTGCTGATGGCTCCGACCCGCATCTACGTCAAGCCGCTGCTGCAACTGATCAAGAACACCGGCGCGGTCAAGGCCATGGCCCACATCACCGGTGGCGGCCTGCTGGACAACATCCCGCGCGTACTGCCGGCCAACGCCCAGGCGGTCATCGACGTGGCCAGCTGGCAGCGCCCGGCGGTGTTCGACTTCCTGCAGGAAAAAGGCAACGTCGACGAGCATGAAATGCACCGCGTGCTGAACTGCGGCGTCGGCATGGTCATCTGCGTGGCCCAGGACCAGGTAGAAGCAGCCCTGAACGAACTGCGCGCCGCTGGCGAGCAGCCATGGGTGATCGGCCACATCGCCGAAGCCGCCGAAGGCGCTGCCCAGGTCGAGCTGCAAAACCTCAAGGCACACTGATGCCAAGCAAGACCTGCAATGTAGTGGTATTGCTGTCGGGCTCCGGCAGCAACCTGCAAGCCCTGATCGACAGCTGCCAAGGCCAGGACAGCCCGGTGCGCATCTGTGCAGTGGTTTCCAACCGCGCCGACGCATACGGCCTGCAACGCGCCGCGGCGGCCGGCATCGACAGCGTCGTGCTCGAGCACACCCAGTTCGACGGCCGTGAAGCCTTCGATGCCGCGCTGATGGCGCGCATCGACGGTTTCGCCCCCGACCTGGTGGTGCTGGCCGGTTTCATGCGCATCCTCAGTGGCGACTTCGTGCGCCACTACCAGGGCCGCCTGCTCAACATCCACCCGTCGCTGCTGCCCAAGTACAAGGGCTTGCATACCCACCGTCGGGCGCTGGAGGCAGGCGACGGCGAGCACGGCTGCAGCGTACACTTCGTGACTGAGGAACTCGATGGCGGCCCTCTGGTCGTACAGGCTGTGGTGCCGGTGGTGCCTGACGACACCGTCGAAAGCCTGGCCCAGCGGGTACACCGCCAGGAACACCTGATTTACCCGCTGGCAGTGCGCTGGTTCGCCGAAGGGCGCTTGCGTCTTGGCGAACAGGGTGCATTACTGGATGGCCAGCCACTGGCGGCCAGCGGTCACTTGATTCGATCCTAGGAGAATTTATGCGTCGCGCCCTGCTCTTGGCTCTCGCCGTGCTCGCCCTGCCCCTCCAGGCAGCTGATCTGAAGCCTTTCTCGGCCAGCTATACCGCAGACTGGAAGCAACTGCCCATGAGCGGCACCGCCGAGCGCAGCCTGGTCAAGAATGCCAACGGTACCTGGGACCTTAATTTCAAGGCCTCCATGATGATCGCCAGCCTGACCGAGCAAAGCACCCTGCGCATGGACAACGACACCCTGCTGCCACAGAAGTACCACTTCGAGCGTGGTGGCCTGGGCAAGGCCAAGAAGGTCGACCTGACTTTCGACTGGAACAGCAAAAAGGTCACCGGCAGCGACCGTGGCGATGCCATCAACCTGCCGCTGAACCGTGGTGTGCTGGACAAGTCGTCCTACCAGTTGGCCCTGCAACATGACTTGGCCGCCGGCAAGAAGAGCATGACCTACCAGGTGGTCGATGGTGACGAGATCGACACCTACGACTTCCGCGTGCTGGGCACCGAAAAGGTCACTACCAAGACTGGCCAGGTCGATGCGGTGAAGGTCGAGCGCGTGCGCGACCCAAGCCAGAGCAAGCGCATCACCGAGCTGTGGTTCGCCAAGAACTGGGACTACCTGCTGGTGCAACTGCGCCAGGTCGAGACCGATGGCAAGGAATACGTGATCGTCCTGCAGGATGGCACGGTCGATGGCAAGCCGGTGAAGGGCAACTGAGCCAGCGCTGCCAGCAGTACCCGAAGCCCCGCCTTGTGCGGGGCTTTTTTCTGCCGGCCTTGCACCGACGCCTGTAGGAGCGGCCTTGTGTCGCGATGGGGCGCGCAGCGGCCCCAGGATCTTTGCCTCAACGCAAGATTGCCGGGGCCGCTGCGCGCCCCATCGCGACACAAGGCCGCTCCTACAAAAGTGCACCTGCCGGCCCAAAGGCTGATCATGAAACTTGTTTCATGCCTGTTTTATTTACTTAGCCTGCTAACAAACTCTATAAAGAGGTTGTGCGACATAGTGTCGCAGCCAACTGAAGCAGTGGAGTTTAACGATGACAGTCCAAGTAACCGAACGCGACGAATCGAAAATGTCCCACGAAGGCCTGGCCGCTGGTGTGCGGATCTGGGATGTGCACCAACAGGGCCAACTGGTGGGGATGTTCCACAACGAACATGAAGCGCATCAGTACCGTACAGAGCTGGAAAACCTGGAAAACCAGCGCGCCACGCAATGACCCATCTTCAAATGAAAAACCCCGCCAAGGCGGGGTTTTTCGTGGTTACCACATCAGATCATCAGGGATCTTGTAGGCTGCGTACGGGTCGTCCTCGTCCGCTTCCTCGACATGGGTGTTCAGCAGCAGGACACGGCCAGGGTCGCGCTCCTGGATCTTCAATGCCGCCTCCCGAGGGATCACCTCATAGCCGCCGGCAAACGACACCACGGCCAACGCACCATTACTCAGCTTGGTCCGCATCAGGGCATTGACGGCAATGCGCTTGACCTTCTTGTCGTCGACGAAGTTGTAGTAATCCTCGGTGCTCAGCTTCGGCAGGCGAGTCGCTTCGATCAACTGCTTGATCTGCGCGGCGCGGGCCTTCTGCTCGGCTTTTTCCTGCTGCTGGCGGTTCAGTTCCTGGTCACGCTTGGCCTTCTCGGCCATGGCTTCCTTGGCCATGCGCTGCTGGCTGTCGTCCACCTCGACCTGGCCTTTGTGCTCCAGGCGTTTCTGTTTCTTCTCGGCCTTGTTGGCCTGGGAAACCTGTTTCTGGTTGACCAGACCGGCTTTGAGCAGTTGGTCGCGAAGGGAAAGGCTCATGAATGTTCACTCACTTATGCAACAGCTCAGCCGCAGCTGGGCAGGTTCTTTTCCTGACGTTTGGCTTCACCCCAAAGGGCATCCAGTTCATCAAGGTTACAATCTTCGATGGGGCGGCCACTGTCGCGCAATGCCTGTTCGATGAAGCGGAAACGCCGCTCGAACTTGCGATTGGCACGGCGCAGGGCGTGTTCCGGGTCATGCTTGAGGTGGCGGGCCAGGTTGACGGCGGCAAACAACAGGTCGCCGATTTCATCCTCGAGCGCATCGGCATCGCCGTCGGCCATGGCCTGCAGCACTTCGTCCAGCTCTTCGCGCACCTTGTCCAGCACCGGCAATGCCGCAGGCCAGTCGAAACCGACCGTGGCCGCGCGCTTTTGCAGTTTGGCTGCCCGCGACAACGCCGGCAATGCCGCTGGTACGTCGTCGAGCAACGACAGCTGTTCGGGCTGGCTCTTTTCCGCGCGCTCTTCAGCCTTGATTTCTTCCCAGCGTGACTTGACCTGGGCCTCGTTCAGGCTGGGGGTGTCCACCGGCGCATACAGCTCGCCGGTGGGGAATACATGCGGGTGACGGCGAATGAGCTTGCGGGTGATGCTGTCGACCACGCCGTCGAACTCGAAACGCCCCTCCTCGCGGGCCAGCTGGCTGTAGTAGACCACCTGGAACAGCAGGTCGCCCAGCTCACCTTGCAGGTGCTCGAAGTCGCCACGCTCGATGGTATCGGCAACCTCGTAGGCCTCTTCGATGGTGTGCGGGACGATGCTCGCGTAGTTCTGCTTCAGGTCCCACGGGCAGCCGTACTGCGGGTCGCGCAGGCGGGCCATGAGGTGCAGCAGGTCTTCGAGGGTGTAGGTCATTCAGGCAGGTCCTTCGGTGGTGGCTTCTTCGCGGGCTTGCCCGCTCCCACAGGAACCCAGCAGAGGTCCCCACACCCCTCCTTTCCCCCTGCGGAAGGAAAACC
>NZ_JBKGFP010000124.1:0-12049 GCF_046557535.1 Pseudomonas sp. S1(2024) | reverse complement strand
CTTCGCGGGCTTGCCCGCTCCCACAGGATGCATGCAGGTTTCGAAATCTGCATCTTGCCTGTGGGAGCGGGCAAGCCCGCGAAGCAGGCACCGCGGTCTCAAGGTGTACGATTACGCCGCGTCTCGATGATGTTGGGCAACTGCGAGATCCGCCCCAGCAGGCGCCCCAGCGCATCCAGGCCTGGAATCTCGATGGTCAGCGACATCAGCGCGGTGTTGTCTTCCTTGTTCGAGCGGGTGTTCACCGCCAGCACGTTGATCTTTTCGTTCAGCAGCACTTGCGACACATCGCGCAGCAAGCCCGGGCGGTCGTAGGCACGGATGACGATGTCGACCGGGTAGGTCTGCACCGGGATCGGCCCCCAGCTTACCTGGATCATGCGCTCCGGTTCCTTGCCCGCCAACTGCAGCACCGAAGCGCAGTCCTGGCGGTGGATGCTCACACCGCGGCCCTGAGTGATGTAGCCGACGATGGCGTCGCCCGGCAGCGGCTGGCAGCAGCCGGCCATTTGCGTCAGCAGGTTGCCGACACCCTGGATCTGGATGTCGCCACGCTTGCCGGTACGCGGCCCGGTGGGCTTGCGCGGTACCAGTTCGATCTGCTCGATGCGCTCGGGCTCAAGCAGCTGCTGGGCGGCGTTGACCAGGTGCGCCAGGCGCAGGTCGCCGGCACCGAGCGAGGCGAACATGTCCTCGGCGGTCTTGACGTTGGTCTTCTCGGCCAGGCGCTCGAAATCCACCTGCGGCAGGCCCAGGCGGCTGAGCTCGCGTTCGAGCAAGGTCTTGCCGGCAGCGACGTTCTGATCGCGTGCCTGCAGCTTGAACCAGTGCACGATCTTGGCCCGTGCCCGCGAGGTAGTGACGTAGCCCAGGTTGGAGTTCAACCAGTCACGGCTGGGATTGCCGTGCTTGCTGGTAATGATCTCGACCTGCTCGCCGGTCTGCAGGCTGTAGTTGAGCGGCACGATGCGCCCGTTGATCTTGGCGCCGCGGCAGTTGTGGCCGATTTCGGTGTGCACGCGGTAGGCGAAGTCCAGCGGCGTGGCACCCTTTGGCAAGTCGATGGCGTGGCCGTCCGGGGTGAACACATAGACCCGGTCCGGCTCGATGTCGACCCGCAGCTGCTCGGCCAGGCCACCGATGTCGCCCAGCTCTTCGTGCCACTCCAGCACCTGGCGCAGCCAGGAGATCTTCTCTTCGTAATGGTTGGAACTGGACTTGACGTCGGTGCCCTTGTAGCGCCAGTGGGCACATACCCCAAGCTCGGCTTCCTCGTGCATGCCGTGGGTACGGATCTGCACTTCCAGCACCTTGCCCTCGGGGCCGATCACCGCGGTGTGCAGCGAGCGATAGCCGTTCTCCTTGGGGTTGGCGATGTAATCGTCAAACTCCTTGGGGATATGCCGCCACAGGGTATGCACGATGCCCAACGCGGTGTAGCAGTCGCGAATTTCCGGCACCAGCACGCGTACCGCGCGCACGTCGTAGATCTGGCTGAATTCCAGGCCTTTGCGCTGCATCTTGCGCCAGATCGAATAGATATGTTTCGCCCGGCCGCTGATGTCGGCCTTGACGCCAGTGGCCAGCAGCTCGTTCTGCAGCTGGTTCATAACCTCGCTGATGAACCGCTCGCGGTCCAGCCGGCGCTCGTGCAGCAGCTTGGCGATCTGTTTGTACTGGTCGGGTTCGAGGTAGCGGAAGGAAAGGTCTTCCAGCTCCCACTTGATGTGGCCGATACCCAGGCGGTGCGCCAGCGGCGCATAGATATCGAACACCTCGCGCGCGACACGCAGGCGTTTCTCGTCGTCGGCGGCCTTGACCGCACGGATCGCGCAGGTGCGCTCGGCCAGCTTGATCAGCGCCACGCGCACGTCGTCGACCATGGCCACGAGCATCTTGCGCAGGTTCTCGACCTGCGCCTGCGAGCCCAGCACCAGCGATTGGCGCGGGCTGAGGCTGGCGCTGATGGCGGCCATGCGCAGCACACCGTCGATCAGCTTGGACACTACCGGGCCAAAGCGCTGGCTGACCTCGGCCAGGGTCACCTTGCCCTCGCGTACCGAGCGGTAGATGACCGCCGCCACCAGGGAATCCTGGTCGAGCTTGAGGTCGGCTAGGATTTCCGCGATTTCAAGGCCCGCCTGGAAGCTGGACGTACCGTCCGCCCAGGAATGCTTGGCCGGGTTGCCCTTTTTCTCGACTTCATGGGCAAACTCGCAGGCCTCTTTCAGCGCTGCGCGATCCAGTGCCGAATCGACGCTTACCACATGGTCCAACCATGCTTCGAGATTGATACTGCCGTCGGTGTTGACCGGCTGGTGCACTCTCACCTGTACCATCTTTGTTTTACCTTTCCATACAGCACACCACACGGGTGCGCTGGCGATCACCGTGCGGCCACCATTCCATGAAAGCCGCACCAAGGGGCCAGTCAGCTAGCCCGCTTCGAATAACGCCATGGCCTCGACATGCGCCGTCTGAGGAAACATGTCGAGAATCCCGGCCCTTTTTAACCGGTACCCCTGGCCGACCAGCACCTGCGCGTCTCGCGCCAGCGTGGCCGGGTTGCACGATACATAGACCAGCCTTCTGGCCTTGAGGCGGGCGATGCCTTGCACCACCTCGAAAGCACCGTCGCGCGGTGGATCCAAGAGTACCGCAGAAAAGCCCTCGGCGGCCCATCCGGCACCCGCCAAAGGCTGCGATAAATCGGCCTGAAAAAACCGTGCGTTATGCACATTGTTGTTCCGGGCATTGGCCGCGGCCCGATCGACCATGGCCTGCACTCCTTCCACTGCCACTACCTCGCGCGCCTGCCGGGCCAGTGGCAGGGCGAAGTTGCCCAGGCCGCAGAACAGGTCCAGCACGCGCTCGTCGGCCTGCGGTGCGAGCCAGGCCAGCGCCTGCTCTATCATTGCCGTGTTGACCTGGGCATTCACCTGTACGAAGTCACCTGGGCGCCAGGCCAGTTCCAACTGCCAGGGCGCCAAGGCAAAGCCCAGCTGCGCGGCCGGGTCCACTGGCGCCGGCTCCCCTTCGCCCTGCAGCCACAACTGGGCATTGGCCTGTTCGCAGAACGCCTGCAGCCTGGCCAGGTCTTCGGCGGGCAACGGCGCGACATGGCGCACCAGCAGCGCCTCGGCAGTACCGCTGAACAGTTCCACATGGCCCAGCGCCTGCGGCTTGCTCAGCGAGCGCAGCACGGTCGGTAAATGGCGCAGAATCGACGGCAAGGGCTGTACCAGCACCGCGCAATCGTCGATGGCAATGATGTCCTGGCTGGCTTCGGCACGAAAGCCGACCTCCAGCTGACGCGCCTTGGCGTCCCAGCGCACGGCCACGCGGGCGCGGCGCCGGTAGCCGAACTCCGGCCCACTCAGCGGTGCGGCCCATTCCTCGGGCTGCACGCCGGCCACCCGCTGAAGCTGCTCTGCCAGGGTGCGCTGCTTGAGCGCCAGCTGCGCTTCGTGCGGCAGGTGCTGCAGGTTGCAGCCTCCGCAACGTTCGTAATACCGGCACGGTGCCTGACGGCGTTCGGGGCTGGCCTGCAGCAGGCGCTCCAGGCGGGCCTCGACCACTTTGCCACGGGCATTGAGCACCCGCGCCTCGACGGCCTCACCGGCCAGGGCGCCGCTGACGAACCAGGTGCGCCCTTCGTGGAAGGCAATGCCCCGGCCATCACCGGCCAGGCGCTCGATTTCCAGGCGCTGCTTCTTGCCCACCGGGACCTGGGGGCTGCGGTTGCCGCCAGCCGGCTGGAAGCGCAGGCCGCTGTTGCTTTTCTTCTTGGACATTTAGCTCGGGTCGAACAGGCCGGTGGACAGGTAACGGTCGCCGCGGTCGCAGATGATCGCGACCATCGTGGCATTTTCCACCTCGCGGGACAGGCGCAGCATGGCCGCGACTGCACCACCGGAAGACACGCCGCAGAAAATGCCCTCTTCACGGGCAAGGCGGCGGGTGGTTTCCTCGGCTTCCTGCTGCGACATGTCGACCACGCGGTCGACACGGCTGGCGTCGAAGATTTTCGGCAGGTATTCCTCGGGCCAGCGGCGGATGCCCGGAATTGCCGAGCCCTCCATTGGTTGCAGGCCAATGATCTGCACCGCCGGGTTTTGTTCCTTGAGGTACTGCGAGCAGCCCATGATGGTACCGGTGGTACCCATGGAGCTGACGAAATGGGTGATGGTGCCCTGGGTCTGCTGCCAGATCTCGGGGCCGGTGCTGTTGTAGTGGGCGATGGGGTTGTCGCCGTTGGCGAACTGGTCCAGCACCAGGCCGCGGCCTTCGGCCTGCAGCTTCTCGGCCAGGTCACGGGCGCCCTCCATGCCCTCTTCCTTGGTCACCAGGATCAGCTCGGCGCCGTAGGCGGTCATGGCGGCCTTGCGTTCGGCGGTGGAGTTGTCGGGCATGATCAGGATCATCTTGTAGCCCTTGATCGCCGCAGCCATCGCCAAGGCGATGCCGGTGTTGCCGGAGGTGGCTTCGATCAGGGTATCGCCGGGCTTGATCTGGCCGCGCAGTTCGGCGCGGGTGATCATCGACAGTGCCGGGCGGTCCTTCACCGAGCCGGCGGGATTGTTACCTTCGAGCTTGAGCAGGAGGGTGTTGCTGGTTTCGCCAGCGATACGCTGCAGGCGAACCAGGGGCGTATTGCCGACGCAATCGGCGATGGTTGGGTACTGCAAGGTCATGGCGTATTTCACAATCCGGACGGCAGGGGTGCCTATCATACCGGCAAACCCTTCCCGGCCATATCACGCAATCTGTGATGAATATAGCTACAAGCTATATCGATAGCCTGTACCGGCCTCTTCGCGGGCACGCCCGCTCCCACAGGGATTGCGCTGCACTCAAGATAAATGCTGTACCTGTGGGACCGGGCGTGCCCGCGAAGGGGCCGGCACATGTAACGGCAATCTCATCCACAGCCGCAGCCCATGCTTGCCATTCTGCGCCCACAAGGTGCCACCCTGACGCTGGATGGCACTGCGGGCGATGCTCAGCCCCAGGCCGAAACCACCATCCCCGGGCCGCGAACCGTCCAGCCGTGAGAACGGTGCAAAGATCCGCTCCAGGTCTTCTTCAGCCACGCCACCGCCTTCGTCTTCCAGCCACAACCGCCAATACCCGCCTTCACGCTGCCCACCGAGGCGCACCACACCCTCGGCCGGCGAGTGACGAATGGCATTGCGCAAAAGGTTCTCCAGCGCCTGGGCCAGGTAGTTCAGGTTGCCCTGCACCCAGCAGTCCGCCGGCACTTCGCAGCGCAGCCGCGCCGGTGCCCAGCCGCTTTCGTAACTGGCATTCTCGGCCAGCAGCTCCCACAGCGCCTGCACCTCGATCGGCTCAAGGTTCATCGGCGCACGTTCGGCGTCCTGCCAGGCCAGTTGCAGGGTATCCTCGACCAGCTGCTGCATGCAGTCCACCTCCCGTGTCAGGCGTTCACGCAGGCGCTGCAGGTCGGTTTCACCATCGCAGGCCACCCGCAGCCGGCTGAGTGGCGTACGCATTTCGTGAGACAGATCACGCAGCAACTGCTGCTGCATGGCTACCGTGCCCTGCAGCCGCTCGGCCATCTGGTCGAAGGCACGGGCCAGTTCACCCAGCTCGTCATGCCGGGCGATGGTGCGTGAGTCGAGGCGAGCCGACAACTGGTCGGCGCGCCAGGCATTGGCCTGCTCGCGCAATTGGTTCAACGGCACGATCAGCATGCGATAAAGGCCAACGCACAACAGCAGGGTGAACAGACCCGGGATGATGCCGTTGGTGATGATACGCCACAGCATCCGGTACTGGCCGGGGTTGAAGCGCTGCGGCAGTTCGATCACCAACATGCCCTGCTCCGGTGCCCCCGGGAACGGTATGCGCAACCACGGCTGGTCGACGCTGCGCCGGCTCATCGGCCAGTCGACACCGCGCAGGCGGGTCAACCGCTGCATGATCTGCGGGTCGAGGCTGGCGCTGTCGAGCGGCCGCAGGTTCAGGTCGAGCACGCCGACCCAGCCGCGTTCGCGCTGGTGCATCGTCGCCACCCAGCGGTCCAGCCCTGCCCGCCCACCACTGCGCCATGCCTGCTCGGCCTCGGCGGCATAGCCACGCAAAGCCTGCCGCGCCGGCTCCGAAAGGAAGGCGTTCTGGGTCTCCATGTGCCGGCCCCAGGTGTAACTGAGGCCGATCATCAGCAGGCAGAAGCCCACCAGCAGGATCGCCAGCTTCCAGAACAGCGAATGGCGGTCGAGCATGGGTTACTCCGCCTCGCTTGCGCTGAGCACGTAGCCCTTGCCCCACACGGTACGGATCTGCCGTTCGTGATAGCCGATGCCCTTGAGCTTGCGGCGTATCTGGCTGACGTGCATGTCCAGGCTGCGGTCATGCCGCGAATAGCCTCGCTGTAGCACTTGCTGGTAAAGGAACGGCTTGCTCAGGACTTCGTCGAGGTTGCGGTTGAGAATGTCGAGCAGGCGGTATTCGCTGGGTGTCAGGCCGGCCAGGCGGCCATCCAGGCGCACGTCGCACAGCGCCTCGTCATATTGCAACTCGCCACCGCCTTCCTGCACCTGCGGGGCTTGATGGCGCCGCTCGAGGGCCACACGGCGCAGGATAGCCTCGATGCGCACCCGCAGCTCTGCCATGCTGAACGGCTTGGGCAGGTAGTCGTCGGCACCACGCTGGAAGCCGCTGATGCGGTCGGCTTCGGCACCTAGCGCCGACATCAGGATCACCGGCGTGGCGCTGCGCTTGCGCAACTGCGCCAGGGCATCCAGGCCGTTTAGCCCGGGCAGCAGGATGTCCATGAGGACCACGTCGAAAGCATGGCGTCCCGCCGTTTCAAGGCCCTCCAGGCCATTGCGGCACCAGGTCACCTGGAAGCCGCCGCGCTGCAGCTCTTCGTGCAGATAGGCACCGAGGACCGGATCATCCTCGATGGCGAGGATATTGGAGTTGTGAATAGCTACAGGATTCATTGGCAACTGCCATGCATTCTCAATTGCGTGATTATTGAGTATCCAGCGCCTGCCAGGCAACCGCCCTGCGACCAATGCCGCTGCAAGGGCACAAAACACGTACTAAAGAGGTGCAATAGCACCGCAGGCGGAGTAACTTCCCGGCTTGGCCGTCATCGCTTGACGGTGTCCAGGCACATGACAGGAGGCGAGTGTGCTCGATCGCTTGGGAATTCGCAGCCGGGTCCTGCTGCTGGCCCTGCTGCCGGCCGGCCTGATGGCATTGGTGCTGGGTAGCTACTTCACCTGGCTGCAACAGAACGACCTGCGCACCCAGCTGCTGCAACGCGGCAAGATGATCGCCGAGCAACTGGCGCCGTTGGCCGCGCCCGCCATGGCCAAGCTGGCACCGGCACAACTTGAGCGCATTGCCGCACAAACACTGGAGCAGGCCGATGTGCGCGCAGTCGCCTTCCTGGCCCCGGACCGCACGCGCCTGGCACATGCCGGCCCGAGCATGCTAAACCAGCCGCCCAGCGGCGGCACCGGCACCCAGCTGCTGCAACGCAGCGGCAATGACGCCACCCGCTATCTGATGCCAGTGTTCGGCCACCACCGCGACCTGGCCACCGATGCCGTGCCGACCGAAGCCGAACGCCTGCTGGGCTGGGTCGAGATCGAGCTGTCCCACGACGGCACCCTGCTGCGCGGCTACCGCAACCTGTTCACCAGCCTGTTGCTGATTCTCGCCTGCCTGGTGCTCAGCGGCCTGCTGGCACTGCGCATGAGCCGCAATCAAGCGCATCAAGCATGCGGTCAACCAGCTCAAGGACGGCCACCTCGAGGAGCGCCTGCCGGCCATGGGCAGCCACGAGCTTGACGAGCTGGCGCGCGGCATCAACCGTATGGCCGAAACCTTGCACAACGCCCACGAAGAGCTGCAGCACAGCATCGACCAGGCCACCGAGGACGTACGCCAGAACCTGGAAACCATCGAGATCCAGAACATCGAGCTGGACATGGCGCGCAAGGAAGCCTTGGAGGCCAGCCGCATCAAGTCGGAATTCCTGGCCAACATGAGCCACGAAATCCGCACCCCGCTCAACGGCATCCTCGGTTTCACCCACCTGCTGCAAAAAAGCGAGCTGACACCGCGCCAGCTCGACTACCTGAGCACCATCGAGAAGTCTGCCGACAACCTGCTCGGGATCATCAACGAGATCCTCGACTTCTCCAAGATCGAGGCCGGCAAGCTGGTGCTCGACAGCATCCCCTTCAACCTGCGCGACCTGATCCAGGACACCCTGACCATCCTCGCCCCGGCCGCCCACGCCAAGCAGCTGGAACTGCTCAGCCTGATCTACCGCGATACCCCGTCGTCGTTGATCGGCGACCCGTTGCGGCTCAAGCAGATCCTTACCAACCTGGTCAGCAACGCAATCAAGTTCACCCGCGAGGGCACCATCGTCGTACGCGCCATGCTCGAAGATGAGCACGAGGACAGTGCGCAGCTGCGCATCAGCGTGCAGGACACCGGCATCGGCTTGTCGCCGCAGGATGTGCGTACGCTGTTCCAGGCCTTCAGCCAGGCCGACAACTCGCTGGCCCGCCAGCCTGGCGGCACCGGCCTGGGGCTGGTGATTTCCAAGCGCCTGATCGAGCAGATGGGCGGAGAAATCGGCGTCGACAGCACCCCGGGCGAGGGTTCGCAGTTCTGGATCAGCCTCAACCTGCCCAAGGCCCACGATGGTGTCGAGGAGCTGCCGCTGCAACCGCTGCTGGGCCGCCGCGCAGCCATCGTCGATGGCCACGAACTGGCGCGCCAGGCGTTGGAGCACCAGCTGGAAGACTGCGGCCTCAGCGTCAGCCTGTTCGCCTCCTTCGACCAACTGCTGCAGGGCGTGCAAGCCGCCAGCCAGGCCGGCCTGCCGTTCGAGTTCGCCGTGCTCGGGGCCAACCTTGGCAACCTGTCGCCCGAGCAGCTGGGCCATTACCATCAGCAGCTCGAGCGCTACCATTGCCAGTGCGTGGTGCTGTGCCCGACCACCGAGCAGGCGCTGTACCACCCGTACCTTCCCAACGGCCATGGCCAGTTGCTGTCCAAGCCGACCTGCACGCGCAAACTGCGCCGCCTGTTGCTGGAACTGGTGCAACCGCGCCGCCCGCAGGGCGAGGTGAACAGCATCAACGGCCAGCGCCAGCCGAAGATCCTCTGCGTCGACGACAACCCCGCCAACCTACTGCTGGTGCAGACCCTGCTCGAAGACCTGGGCGCCGAGGTGCTGGCCGTCGACAACGGCTATGCGGCAGTACAGGCGGTACAGAACGAACCGTTCGACCTGGTGCTGATGGACGTGCAGATGCCCGGCATGGACGGCCGCGCCTGCACCGAGCAGATCCGCCTGTGGGAAAACACCCAAAGCGGCGACCCGTTGCCGATCGTCGCCCTCACCGCCCACGCCATGGCCAACGAGAAACGCGCGTTGCTGCATGGAGGCATGGACGACTACCTGACCAAGCCAATCAGCGAACGGCAGCTGGCCCAGGTGGTAATGAAATGGACCGGCCTGAGCCTGGGTGCGCCAGAGCAGGAACGCCTGGCCGAGCAACTGGCCAACGGTGATGACCTGAAGGTGCTGGACCCTGAGGAAGGCCTGCGCCTGGCCGCCGGCAAAGCGGACCTGGCGGCCGATATGCTGAGCATGCTGCTGGGCTCGCTGGAAGCCGACCGCGAAGCCATACGCGCCGCCCGCGAGGCCGACGACCGCAACCGCCTGATCGAACAGGTGCACCGCCTGAACGGCGCCTCACGTTATTGCGGCGTCCCGCAGTTGCGGGCCGCGTGCCAGCGCAGCGAAACCTTGCTCAAGCAGGAAAACCCGCTGGCACAACTGGCACTGGACGAACTGGATGCGGCGATCAACCGCCTGGCGGCGCAGGCCAGATTGAGCGCCTGACACAGTTCCCTGTGGGATTGGGGGGGCCCGCGAACACGGGCGAAGCCCGTGCCATCCACCGCGAAGTCTTCTTCGCGGGCACGCCCGCTCCCACAGTGGCCCGCGCCATATTCAAGGTATGCTGTACCTCCTGCACTGGAAAAGGAACCCACCATGCGCGCCCTGTTGTTCAGCAGCCAGCACTACGACCAGGAAAGCTTCACCCGTGCCGCCAGCGGCACCACACTGGACCTGCACTTCCAGCCCGCCCGCCTGACCCTCGACACCGCTACCCTGGCCAATGGCTACGAGGTGGTCTGCGCCTTCATCAATGACGAGCTCGACGCCCAGGTGCTGCAGCGCCTGGCCGCAGGCGGCACGCGCCTGGTCGCCCTGCGCTCGGCCGGCTACAACCATGTCGACCTGGCCGCCGCCCAGCGCCTGGGCCTGACCGTAGTGCGAGTGCCGGCCTACTCGCCGCACGCCGTGGCCGAACACGCCGTGGCGCTGATCCTGGCCCTGAACCGGCGCCTGCACCGGGCCTACAACCGCACCCGCGAGGGTGACTTCACCCTGCATGGGCTGACCGGCTTCGACCTGCACGGCAAGACCGTCGGCGTGGTCGGTACCGGCCAGATCGGCACAGCCTTTGCTCGCATCATGGCTGGTTTCGGCTGCCAGTTACTGGCTTATGACCCCTACCCCAACCCCGAGTTGCTGGCCTTGGGCGCGCGCTACCTGCCATTGCCCGAGTTGCTGCGCGAAGCCCGCGTCATCAGCCTGCACTGCCCGCTGACCGAGCACACCCGGCACCTGATCAATGCACAAAGCCTGGCCCAGCTGCAGCCCGGCGCCATGCTGATCAACACCGGCCGCGGCGCGCTGGTCGACACCCCGGCGCTGATCGACGCACTGAAGAGCGGTCAGCTCGGCTACCTCGGCCTGGACGTATACGAAGAAGAAGCCCAGCTGTTCTTCGAGGACCGCTCCGACCTGCCGCTGCAGGACGACGTGCTGGCCCGTCTGCTGACCTTCCCAAACGTGATCATCACTGCCCACCAGGCGTTCCTTACCCGCGAGGCACTGGATGCCATCGCCGCGACCACGCTGGACAACATCAACCGCTGGGCGGCAGGCAATCCACAGAATCTGGTGATGGGTTAGTGCTAGGATACGCGGCATTTCTGGAGGACCCATGGTCGAGCACGATTTCCGCTACACCCTTTTCAACCCGCAACATACCCTGATCGAGTGCCGCGCCCTGGTGCCGGGCCGCTACCAGGTCACCGGCAACGGCGGCTCGATGCACAAAGGCGACACCCTGCTGGTCACCCTCAAGGGCAGCAAGGACTTGTCCATGCGCCTGACAGTGGAGAGCGTGCGCCACCTGATCAACCCGCGCGGCCAGTGGGTTGCCGTGGCCAGCGGCCCGGTGTTCAACGAGCTGGAAATCCTCACCTGGCAGGTCGCGTGCGACAGCTGCGACGCCGTGCTGGACTTCGAGTTCGCGGTGGACGCCAAGCTGGGCAAGAAAGCCCGCCAGCCTGCCGCCAGCGCGCGCGTTGCCGAGCTGGGCTGGGCCAGCCGTGGCGAAAAACACCTGTGCCCGCGTTGCCAGGAGAGCGCCGAGTGAAAAATCTGCTGACCGGCGTGCTGATTGCCACCGGCCTGCTCGGCTGCGCCGCAGAACCTTCCAAGCTGCAGCAGGAGCGCAGCTATGTGCTGGAGTGGATTGGCGAACGGCCGCTGATCGACTACAGCCACCTGACCCTGACCTTGGCCAGCGATGGCCGTGCCTATGGCAATGGCGGCTGCAACCACTGGTTCGCGCCATACACACTGGACGGCGAGCACCTCAGCTTCGGCAAGGTCGGCAAGACCCGCAAGCTCTGCGCGCCGGCGTTGATGGAGCAGGAAAAGCGCTTCCTGCAGGCGCTGGAAACAGTGCAGCGCTGGGATGTGTCGCCTATCGAGCAGATGCGTTTCTGGCCGGCCGAAGGCAAGCCACTGCGCTTCTGGCCTGAGGAAGGCTGAATATTGCCGGGGCCGCTTTGCGGCCTGTGGGAGCGGCCTTGTGTCGCGAAAGGGGCGCGTAGCGGCCCCGGATATCAGCTTAGCCGCTGAAATTGCCGGGGCTGCCATGCAGCCCTTTCGCGACACAAGGCC